>JAUWCR010000100.1 GCA_030609215.1 Actinomycetes bacterium
AAATAATTTTTTTACAGATATACTCATAATAAATTCCTCCTTTTATTATATGTATACACAAAAATATATACTTTGTCAAGGTTAAAATTAAAAGATGTCATTTAAAAATATGCTAGGAATCACTCAAATTTTCGCTATATAATTCGCTTTTCTCTTGACCCACCCAAAACAACGTTATACACTACATATAAGAGGGATTATACGAATTATTGGCTAAAAAAGGCTAAAAATGGCAAAAAATAAACTCCCAATAGTTTTAGGGCCCGAAGAAGCCCAAAATCTACTGAGACAGCCCAACAAGCACTACCCAGCACTACAAGCAGAAAAAAGACATTGAAACCCTAAGAAGAATCCTGGGGCACACCGATACAAGCACCTCTACAATCTACATCACCCAGGCAAACATTAATGTAGAAACCGGCATGAAATCATTTAAAGGGTTTGTATAACTCCTCATGTTTTTTTTACCAATTCCAAGAACTCCTTGGGGGTCATTATTGTTATTGGTAGGTTTGCCTGTCTTATAGCTTCTGTCTTAAAATGCTTACGGTCCAAAGTATAGGCTTTCAGATGCTTTCTTAGATGATGCAACAGGAGACCTAAAAACCTCGCCCCTGTTATTTACTATGAAAGTCTTTCCTATGCTAGCTGCGAGCAAGCAGGTTAAATTTTTAACTTAATTTAAATTTATTAGTAATGGGATACCTTCTATCTTTTCCAAATGCTCGCGGGGTTATTTTTATACCAGGAGAACCCTGTCTTCTTTTGTATTCATTAGAATCAACCATATTGATGACTTCCTTTACCATTTGCATATCGTAACCCATTTTTATTATAGAATTATAGTCGCAGTCATCTTCAATGTAAGCCTTGAGTATTGGATCAAGTATTCTATATGGCGGCAATTTGTCTTCATCTTTTTGATTTGGCTTAAGTTCTGCAGAGGGAGCTTTTGCAATTGTATTCTCTGGAATCAACCCAGAGTATTTGTTATTAATAAATTTACATATTCTATAAATTATTGTTTTGTAAACATCCTTAATCGGTGAAAATCCACCCACCATATCACCATAAAGAGTACAGTATCCAACACTTATTTCACTTTTATTACCTGTGGATAGTACCAGCCAGCCATTTTCATTAGCCATTGCCATTACAATGTTACCTCTAATACGGGCTTGTATGTTTTCTCTGGTAACATTGATTTTATTGTCTTTAAATATTGGCTTCAAGTTTTTAAGATAGCTGCTGTAGATATCTGAGATTGGGATTGTAATTGTTTTAATACCAAGGTTGTTGGACAATTCTACAGCATCATCAACACTTCCCTTTGAGGAATAAATAGAAGGCATTAAAATCCCAGTAACATTTCCTTTGCCTATGGCAAAAGTAGCAATTAATGCAGTCAGTGCTGAGTCAACACCACCGCTTAATGCGACAACAACCTTATAAAATCCATTCTTTCTAATATAATCTTTCGTGCCTAAAATTAAAGCTTGAAATATTTCTTCTTCAGCACAGGAAACATATTCACTATATTTATCTGTTATTTTCCTTGATATGTTCTTTTTACTGGTCTTTTGGTTAAATTTTAAATCGGTGATCTGCAGGGGATTATAATCCTTTTGCATTTTAATTCTCTGATTTTTGAATTTAGTATCTTTGAGTCTTGCAGATAGTACTCCTTTTGTATTGAGATCATATATCAAAACATCTTCACTAAAAGGTTTTGCACGAGCTATAATTTTGCCTTTCTCATTTATAATTAAACTGTTGCCATCAAAGACAAGTCCATCCTGGCCGCCTGCCAGGTTTACGTAAGCTATGTTTACTCTGTTATCTACTGCCCTGGTAAACAGGATTTTTTCTCTTTCACTAGTCTTTTCGGTATGGTAGGGAGAGGCGGATATATTTATTATAAGTTCTGCATTGCCAATAATAGATTGGCTTTTTGTGGGACCAGAACAGTAATAGATATCCTCACATATATTAATTCCTACAGGGATTTCAGCTATCCTGTAGACATAGCTTACATTCCCTTTTTGAAAATATCTTTCTTCATCAAAAACTGAGTAATTTGGTAAAAACTGCTTATTATATATTGATTTTATTTGCTGATTATAGAGAACTGCTGCTGAATTATATATGCCGCTATTTTCTTTATTTGCAAATCCGACTACTACTATGATGTCTGTAGCTATTTCTCTAATATTGTCTAAATATTTTATATTTTCATTGATAAATTCAGCATTAAGCAGTAAATCTTCTGGTGGATATCCAGTAATGGATAGCTCAGGAAATATAATTATATCTACATCATTTCCCTTTGCTTCTTTGATATGGGAATTTATGATTTTATTATTTCCTTTAAAATCACCAACAGTTGGATTTATTTGAGCAAGATATAATCTTAGATTGCCCATATTATACTTATTGTCTATTGTTTTTTTACTTCTATATCTTTTTTGAACTTTTAACAATAAATATAATTATATCATCCTTTTTGCCAAATAATTATAATAAAAATATAAAGTTGCTCTAAACAGTTAAGCACCTAAATTTAATAAGAATTGATGTAGTCTGTAGGATATGAAAAGCTCTAAAACTGATAGACCAATTGAAATTATTAAGGGGGCAGCAAGATATTTACTTAGAAGACTGGCTGCCTTTTGTGAAAGCGGCGGTATCAGAAGCACTACTACAAGATTAATGAAAAAAAATGTAAATACTATTGAGAAAGCGTTGAAGTAGTATAAGAAATAACCAAGGAAATTAATTCTAAGAAGAACAATAGAAATAAATGCTGCTGATACTAAGATATATATAATAAATTTTATTGGACGTGAGAAAATTGCAGTATCATTTGATTCCTTAAAATATTGAAAATTAAAAATTGGATAAACTATAGTTGTCATTGCAATTCCACACAAGTAACCGGTTATAAATCTTATAGTGTTATTTGTGTTAAATGAAGCAAAATTGGATATGATGCCATCTGTAATAGTTGATATTACAAATAGGGCTAAGATTACTATTATGTAAAGTGGCGGCAGGCCATTTTCTCTCTTTCTAAACAATATAAATAAAATTACAGTTGAAATGAAAAACCCTATATAAATTCCACTACACCTTGCGCAAACTGGAAGAGTTAGATCACCAATTTGAAGACTTCTTGCAGGAAGCTGGTGACAAACCGAGGCTCCAATTTTATCAACTAAAAAATTAATCATAATTTCTGTAATTATTTAATTTTTATTTCTGATTATTTATATTGTTTATGATTATTGGGTAATATATTAATATAATAGGATTGTTTTTGCTAATTAATCCAAGTGTTTTATCAATACAGGGGGTGTCATTAAATTTTTAATAGTTTTTTAGAAGTTATGCTGATAAAATAATCACAAATTTTAATTTTACAAGTAGCATACAGATAGAAAGGGATTTTATGATATATGATTTTCATACTCATACATTTTTATCTGACGGGGTAAACAGCCCAATTGAGCTTATAAGATTTGCCAGTGTGGCAGGATATAAGTGTATCGGCATTACAGATCATGCAAGTTATTCAAATATTGATTATTTGATCACAAGTGTGAAAAAAGATTGTAAATTAGCCAGGGACTATTGGGACATAATTGCAGTCCCAGGGGTAGAGCTTACAAATATTCCTGCTAAAAGTGTTGATGAATTAGCGAAATATGCAAAGGAGCTTGGGGCAAGGTTAGTGATTGTGCATGGCGAAAGTATTGTTGAAAAAGTAGAAAAAGGAACAAATTGGGAAGCTGTTAATTCTAAATATGTTGATATATTGGCTCATCCAGGTATTTTAACTATTGAAGAAGCTAAAATGGCAGCCAAAAATGATGTCTATATTGAAATAACATCAAGGGATGGGCATAACCTTGGGAATGGAATTGTAGCAAAAATTGGGAGCGAGGCAGGAGTAAGGTTTTTAATAAATAGTGATGCACACAGCCACAAAGGACTCTATAGCCAGGGAGAACAGAAAATAGTAGCTAAAGGTGCAGGTCTTAGCGATAAACAGATTGAAAAAATATTTTTAGAAAATAATAAGAATTTCTTAAAAAAAATTGGATATTAGGTTAGTTTAAAGTATACTATAAGCAATATTATAAAATTTTGCAGTATTCTTTTATAACAGAGGCAGCAGTATTAATATTTTTGAAAAATATTAGTTGAGTTTGTAAACTTTTTTAATAGATGGCTCGTCAAGTGTTATTAAATAATTGTTTTTAGTAAAATAATATTATAACCATATAAAGGATAAACCAGAGATTAATAGAGAGGAGTAAAGCATGAATGACGAAAAATCAGAAGAGGTAAAAGCTGAAGTTGTTGAACCTGAAGAAAAAGCAGGAGTTCTAGCAATAGTATCACTGATAACTGGTATTGTAAGTTTAGTTTTCGGGTGCATACCATTTGCTGGAATATTTTTTGCCTTTGCTTGTGGATTAGCTGCAATAATTACAGGCATTATGGAGCGTAAGAAAATTGCTAGTGGAGAATCCAGCCAGAAAGGCAAGGGAATAGCACTTGCTGGACTTATCATGGGAATTTGTGGAATTGTATTTGGTGTAGTAGCGATTATTATTATTTCTGTATCTGGTTCACTACTTGGAGTTTTTGGTGCAATTGGTAGTGGACTTACAGGTTATTAATAATTATTTTAATAATACATGCTGTAAATAAAATTCTAGGATTTTTAGGCAGTGGTATTTGTCACCAAAAAGCTATAGTTACATTTGAATGTAGTAAAGTATATATGCCTATGTGCTCAAGGTGCACAGGCATATATATTGGGTTTATTTTTTCCTTATTGGCAATTATTCTATTTGATAGAAAAATAAAAAGTGAAATCCCTTCTATAAAAATATTCATTCTTTTAATTTTTGCTTTCTTATTAATGGGTACAGATGCAGTACTGTCTACTTTTAAGATTATTGAGGCAAATAATTATGTAAGATTTATTACTGGCTTTTTAGTTGGGTGGGTATTAACTTTAGTTATTCTACCATTATCTAATAGTGTAATGTGGCAGAAAGCAGTTAAAAGGAGGTACCTTGAAAAAAAGATTAATGTTTTTATATGGCTGATCGCAGGAGCAGTGATTAGCTTTCTTTTTATTATAAGTTACAGAAACCTTTTAACCTTATGGGGCTTTTCCTCAATATTGGGGTTAATGTTATTTCATGGTTTTATTTTTTTAATTTTACTGTTTACATTTCTTAGAAAAATTTCTAATAGTATTAAATCAAAGGGTAAATATATAATTTATTTATCTTATGGATTATTGAGTTCAGCTGCATTTTTAGTAGTATCAGCTACCCTGAGAAGATTTATATTAAAATTGTAATTACTTATTCATCCATACTTCCTGAGCGGTAACCTTCAAGATCAATTGTTATATATTTAAATCCGATTTTTTTAAATTCTTTTATTATTTCTTCTCTTACTCTGTCTTTAACTGTTTTTGTAAATTCACTCTTTTCGATTTCAATTCTGGCGATTGGGTGATGATATCTTACTCTAACATGACTAAAACCAAGCTTGCTCAGGCACTCTTCAGCTTTTTCGATTTTATGAAGTTTTAAAAGAGATATTTTTTCATTGTATGGAATCCTTGTTGCAAGGCATGAAAAT
>JAUWCR010000174.1 GCA_030609215.1 Actinomycetes bacterium
TAATTGCAACTGATGGTATATTAATTGAGGGATATATTAATTTTAATAAACTTAAAGGTGGACTGGGTGGATGGGACGTCGATATGTATGATAGAGGATTTGTAATCGGTAATGGATTTTATCAACTTGATAAATTTGATGTAAATACTTGTGAATGGAATACTAAGAAAATTACTAATCGTGGATTTCCGGTAAGTAAAGATGCTAATGGTAAGGTCATTAATTTAAGGGAATTAGCGAAAAAAAATCCACTTAATGAAAAAATACTGGTAAATTCCAAGAAACGCCCACTTTCAATAATGCGATGTTTAATTTATAAACATTTGGGAATTGATGATATTAATAGGTTTGTAAATGTTGACAAGCAAATGTCCTGTAATTCGGATAAGACTAAAAAGTGGGATGGGGTCAATACATTCGATGATCTATTAAGTGGTGTGATCACTGGTGTGAGGTATAATATAAATGAAATGGATAAAGCCATTCAAGAACGAATGGAAGATGTACGAACAGCTTATAGATCAAGTGGTATGTACAGCGATGCGCCGATATCAATTAATAAACAGAAGTATATTGTGTTTAAGTGGTTACAGAAAAATATTGATGCTGAAAGTGTATATGATGGATGGCAAGATGTTATGGATGGAAGTTTAAGTCTGGCTGAAAATATGGAAGTAATTGAAAATGAATATGGGCTTTAATGGATGCAGGCGTTCCCATATTAAATCCGGTTTCCGGCATAGCAATGGGTCTAATTAAAGGCAAAGATGATAAGTTTGTTATATTGAAAGATATACAGGGTATAGAAGATTTTTATGGTGACATGGACTTTAAAGTTGCAGGAACTAAAAATGGGATTACTGCGCTGCAGATGGACATGAAAATAAAGGGTATTAACTTAGATATTATAAAACAGGCGCTGGAAAAGGCACGTGAGGGAAGGTTATTCATATTAGATAAAATGTTAGAAGTCATTTCAGAGCCTAGAAAAAGTTTGTCTAAGTCTGCGCCAAAAATAACTACTTTTAAAATTCCCAGGGAAAAGATCGGCGAAGTTATTGGACCTGGTGGAAAGAATATTAAAAGAATAAAAGAAGAATTTGAATTAGATGAAATTGATATAAGTGACTATAATGGAGAAGGTATGGTTTCCATTATTTCTTCAAATGATGTTAATATTAAGATGGCCAGGAAAAGTATAGAAGGAATGTTAAAGGGTGTTGAAGATATAAAAGTGGGTGAAGAGTTTATGGGAACTGTGGTAGGAATAACCAGCTACGGAGCTTTTGTAAATTTAATTCCCGGAGTAGATGGACTTCTTCACATATCCAAAGTTACAAATAAAAGAATTAAAGATGTTAAAGATTATTTAAAAATAGGTGATAAGATACTGGTTAGAGTTGGTAATATTGATTCCAGGACTAAAAAAATAGGTCTGGAAAGAGCTGATATCTGAATATTTTATTAGTGAGGTAAATGAAAAGATAGTTTCATCAAGTAGCATAAAATTTGACCAATATGAAATAACTGAGTTAGATAATGGAATAAGGGTTATTAGTGAGTATATCCCTCATTTTAGGTCAATATCGTTAGGTTTCTGGGTACTGGCTGGATCCAGAAATGAAAATAGAAATATCAATGGAATTTCCCACCTTATAGAGCATCTTATTTTTAAAGGTACTAAAAAAAGAGGTTATAGAGATATAGCCATTGAATTTGATTCAATGGGTGCCGAATTTAATGCTTTCACGGATAAAGAAAACTGCTGTGTCTATGCTGATTTCATTGACACTCATCTGAACAGTTGCACAGAATTATTATTTGATATTCTAACAAACCCATCTTTTTTAAAAGAGCATATAAAAACCGAAAAGAAAGTAATAATTGAGGAAATAAAGATGGTAGAAGATAATCCCTCGGACAATATTATGAATTATTTCTATGAAGCGGTTCTGGACGGACATCCTCTAAGCCTGCCAATTTTAGGCACTAATAATTCACTAAAAAATATTAAAAAATCTGCTATACTGGACTATTTTAAGGAAAAGTTCGGTATCGGCGGTATTGTTATCTCAGCTGCGGGTAATATAAAGCATAAAGATTTGATAGATAAGATTAAGAAAAATATTAGTGGAATGGAAAATAGAAAATATATAAATGATTTTACCGGGCAGGAACCTCCGGAAAATGGAATGGTGAAGAAAATACATGATAGTAAGACCAGCTCAGTTCATATGTGCTTTGGTGGTCTGGGCTGCAGGCGGGATAGTGAGGATAAATATCCAATTTCATTATTCACAAATTTATTTGGTGGAAGTATGAGCAGCAGATTAGTCCAGAAAATAAGGGAAGAAGAAGGTCTGGCTTATTCAATTTTTAGCAGCAATGTCCAATATCTGGATACGGGGGTAACAATTATATATTCAGCTTCTTCACCTAAAAATGCTGATAGAATTTTAAAATTGATTAAAGATGAAATAGTTGATATCAAAAAGCGCGGAGTAGAGGAGGTTGAGCTGGAAAGGGCCAAAGAAAATTTAAAAGGAAATATTGTTCTAAGTGTTGAAGATATAAGTTCAAGAATGTTTAGGTTGGGAAAGGGACTTCTATTTGATAAAAAAGTTTTGACTATTAACCAGATATTAAAGAAAATAGGTAAGGTAAAGAAAAATGATTTAGATGAAATAGTTGATAAGTATTTTAAATTAGATAAGATGAGCCTGGTAGCACTTGGAAGACTAAATAAAGGCAGGTTATTATGAAAAAAATAGTAATGTTCGGTATTTGTGGAAAAATGGGGACATCTATTTCCAGAGAGTTGATAAAGGAAGAAGAAATAGAGTTAGTTGGAGGTTTTGATATTCAGAATGTGGGTGTTGATATAGGCGAATTTTTAGTTGGTAAAAAAACAGGGTATAAAATTTATAATTCTTATGAGGACATTAAAGAACTGAGTCCGGATATTATTATTGATTTCACCAACGCCAATGCAGCTAGTAAAACTATTAATTGGGCTATTGACAATAATATAAATATAATTGTAGGTACTACTGGCTTGAGCAGAGAGGATTTAGACAGTATTGAAAATAGAGCGTTAAAATCCAATAGTAAAACACTTATCGCGCCAAATTTTTCGATTGGGGCTGTAATTATGATTAAAATCTCAAAAATGATATCAAAATATTTTGATAATTGTGAAATAATTGAACTGCATCATGACAAAAAGAAAGATGCTCCATCCGGCACTTCCATATTGACCGCAGCTGAGATAAGTCTAAGTAATAATTTTAACAAGTCCAGGTTAA
>JAUWCR010000187.1 GCA_030609215.1 Actinomycetes bacterium
CTCAATATTCCCCAGGTGATATGGTTTAAAAAGAACAAAATTAGGACCATCGCCCAGTTTAAGATATTTTAGCTCACTAATTATCGATTTCTGTTTAGAAGTAAATACTACAAATACTCCTGGAGCTATATTTCCTATCCCATAATCTATAGCAGGAATACTACTCAAGATCCCGCCTTTCTCTTTTAGGTTAAAAGTTGCTACCAGATCAGATACATTTATTTTTGGACCATGCATCCCAGTTTTATCTATCGGAATTCCTGTAGCATTAGATAGGATAGCCATTTCTAGCATTGTTTTTGTTCCATCAACAAAAGACGCAATACTTCTTGAGCTTACCCCTATTTCCCTTCCTTTTTCAATAAAATCATCAGGAGTACAGTAAATATTTAATGGATTATTTTTCCCCTTACCAGCACAAATTATATCAAGCCCTAATTTATAACAGAAATTAATAAGATCTAAGGTAACAGCTGGTTCATCACCTGCACCAACACTGTAAATAACATTATTAGAAATAGCTAATTTTTTAAATATGCATCCTAATGTTGCTTCAGATATAGCATTCATGTTAATAACATTCCTACCCTTATTTAATGAATTGAAAATAACTTCAGTAGCTATTTTAGCATTCATCTCAGTAACTATAACAACATCTATATCCCCTATATCAAAAAATGTTCCTAAATTATCAGTATAAACCTTATCAGCCTTAGAATATCTATTTTTCTTTATATTATTAATGTATTTAAACTCTTTTACTAAATGAGCATCTTTTAAAATTGATTTAGCTGTTTCTATGTCTTCATTATAAAGAGCTATAACATCCATTTTCTTTATAGAGCTTACCTGCTCAACTAGAGTTGCGGTCTTCTGTCCTGTATCTGTTTCAATACTGCCAGCTATAGCTATATTTATTATGTTATTTCTAATTTTTCCTTTATTCATAATTTCACTCTAACCTTATTCTTATCTTAATTTCTAATTGTCTAAATATTCTTTTACCTTCTCAGCAATCTTTGCTGCAGACAGCCCATACTTTTCAAAAAGTTCTTCAGGCAGGCCAGATTCTCCATAGCAGTCCTGGATTCCAATTCTTTTTACAAATATATCTTTTTCTTCCTCTAAAGATTCTAAAACTGCACTGCCAAGACCACCAATTATGCTATGCTCTTCACATGTAAATACTTTTTTTGTTTTATAAGCACTCTCTATAATAAGATTTTTATCTATAGGTTTTATAGAAGACATATTTATAACTTCTGCATTAATATTCTCACTAACTAAAATATCTGCTGCTTTTAGTATTTCAAAAACAGTCATCCCGCAACCAATTAGAGTTACATCTTTTCCTTTTCTTAAAACATACCCCTTCCCAACTTCAAACTTAGTTTCATCATGAGTTATAATTGGGACATCTGCTCTTCCAAGCCTTACATAAAAAGGTCCAGGAATATCCACTATCTTTTTAATTACTTTTTTAGTTTCTACTGCATCACAGGGAACAATTACTCTCATACCTGGAATTACTCTTGCAAGAGTTATATCTTCTATTGACTGATGGGAAGAGCCATCTTTCCCTACAGAAATTCCTGCATGAGTTGTAACTATTTTTACATCACAATTAGAATGAACAAGAGTATTTCTTACTTGATCAAACACTCTTCCAGGAGCAAAAATTGCCAATGTAGAAACAATCACAGTCTTTCCTGTTTTTGATAGTCCAGAAGCCACGCCAATCATATTTTGTTCTGCTATTCCAGCATTAAAAAATCTTTCAGGAAACTCTTTAGCAAAATAACAGGTATATGTAGACATAGAGAGGTCTGCGTCCATTACAAAAAGATTATTTTTTTCTCTCCCAAGCTCGAGCAATACTTCGCCATATGCCTGCCTGGTTGATTTTTTAAATTTACTACCAATGCTCATCTTATAATTTCACTTCTAACTAACAATTTTTATAATTAACCTTATGCTTCTAAATTTTAAATCCATAAACTCTACTATATTAATTCAAATTTTTCACAAAGTTCATTTATTGCCTTTTCACAATCCTTTTTGTTGCAGGGTTTTGAGTGATATACATTATTGTTTTCTACAAAAGATACTCCTTTTCCCTTTATGGTATGAGCAATCACTGCTACTCTTCTCCCTCTGCTTTTCTCTAAAGTATCCACTATTTCATTCATGTTATGGCCATCTATCTCTTTTACTTCCCAACCGAAACTTTTCCACTTTAAATCTAAGGGTTCCAGCTTCATTACGTCTTCCGTTTTGCCATCAATTTGATAACCATTTCTATCTATAATAACTGTTATATTTTTAAGATTATAATTTGAAGCAAACATAGCAGTTTCCCAGACCTGCCCTTCATCACACTCGCCATCTCCAAGCAGGCAGTACACTTGTGAATTTCTCTTATTATCATACCAGTAGCCTAATGCCATGCCAGCAGCTGCTGAAAAACCCTGACCGAGAGAACCAGTGGAAATTTCTATTCCAGGTAATTTTTTACAATCAGGATGACCCTGGAGTCTTGAATTTATCTTTCTTAAAGTAAGAAGTTCCTCTTCTGGGAAATATCCACACATGGCCAGTACTGTATAAAGTGCAGGTGCCCCGTGCCCTTTGCTTAATATAAACCTATCTCTATTTTCCCAATCTGGATTATCTGGCTTGTGCCTTAATATTTTAAAATAAATTGCAATTAAAATATCTACACAGGATAGAGAGCCTGCAAGATGGCCACCTTCACACTCGGTAGTCATTTTTAAAATCTTCTGGCGGGCTTTGTTTGATTTCTTCTCTAGAGTTTTAATTAAATTATTACTCATAAGTATATAAATTTAACAAGTGTAGATTAATAAATAATATAAGTTATGTAATTCTCAAATGTTATATATTAATACATATGATATTTTAAAATACAATTAATCTTAAGTCAAGGAAATTTTATCTTACTAATCACCCAGTCTTTTAACTATATATGTAATAACCAATTTAATAATATAAGTCTTTAAGTAATGTGAAGCGCTGCTATCAAAGAGAGTCTTTATATTTGCCTCAAATTCTTCACTTTTTTCATATAAAACCAGAAGTAC
>JAUWCR010000069.1 GCA_030609215.1 Actinomycetes bacterium
ATGACTAAATACAAGTATATTGAAAATATTTTTAAT
This sequence comes from Actinomycetes bacterium, assembly GCA_030609215.1. Classification (GTDB taxonomy): domain Bacteria; phylum Actinomycetota; class Humimicrobiia; order Humimicrobiales; family Humimicrobiaceae; genus JADHVM01. The sequence goes on from JAUWCR010000069.1 coordinate 37, forward strand.
TATCCCCTCTAATTTAACTTCACTAAAATCCGTCCTATACTTAAATATATTCAGCAGTTCGTATATTAAAAGGTCTGGAGATATCATATGATAATCCCTTTCTAAGGTTTTTTCATATACTATCTTAGCAGTTTCAATATCATTTTCGCCCTTTGTAAAAAACCATTTTAATACTATAGAGGAATCAATAATATAAACTTCTTTTCTTGCATCTTTTATAAGCATACTTCCAATATCATTTGACTCTTCGAAGTAGCTCATCGGTTCTTTCCTTTCTCATCTTTCTTATTTCTTCAACAATATCAACACCTTCAAATACTCCCTCTTTTCTAATTTCCTCACCTATCTTCATTAACTCCCTTATAGCCTTTTTCTTTCTCTCAAAAACCAGGTTTTCATCAATTTTCCTAAAATATAACTTTGCTGCATTTTTAAAAAATTCTGATCGATTTTCACCAGTTATTTTTTTGTATTTGTCTACCTTCTTAAGTGAATCAGGAGGTAGTGAAATATTAACAACAGTCATAATTGTCACCTCGATTATAAATTATATATTAATTGAATTTAATTTCTGTATGATTATATCATATATAAAATATTGTGTAATAATTTATATAAAATTTTACACAAATATATATTTTAGAAGAATAAATATATAGATACTGTACTCAAAGGGTTTTGCGGGTTCTAATATCTTAAAAAAGTTCATCCTGATTATCTGGTTGGCGTGGAATTTTTTTATTTTGATTCAAATTGTTTTCATCAGTTTTATTTATTTCATTATCTGTATTTTCTTCATTTTCATTAATCAATTTAAGCTTTTTTAAATATATTGATCTCTCAAAATTTTTAGCAAAACCTGACCAGTCTTCTCCATCCCTGCTTTCCTCTAATATAATATTATACCCGCCTATATCAGCATCCATATGGTCAACATGATATACTACAAAAGCTTCTAAAATCTTAGGTCTTCTTGGGGACCCAAATTCCTTATGTCCGTGATGACTTAAAATTATATGAAGGAGTCTTTCGCTTAAATCTCCTGGGAAACCTTTAATTCTTTTTATCTCTTCAAGGATCCACCCATACCCAATAGTAATATGACCAAGCAGCTTTCCTTCATCTGAAACCTTTATAGTTACTCCTGTTTCATACTCCCTGATCTTTCCAATATCATGTAGAATTGCCCCACTAATAAGTAAATCACGATTTAAGTTATCATATATTCCAGTGAGCATATCACAAATTTTTGTTACAGCCAGAGTATGCTCTAGCAGCCCGCCTCTATAAGCATGATGATAGCGAACTGCAGCAGTTGAATTTTTAAAATCTTCTATAAATTTTTTATCTTTAAAATATAAATCTAAAAGCTCCTTTAAGTAGCTGTTTTTTATGCTATCAATATATGATTTTATCTCAGAAAACATGCTGTCTATATTTTTCTTAGTAGCTCTTATAAAATCTGAATACTCTATATCCTCTTTATTTTCAATCTTTGAAATGGAATTTATTACCAGTTGCATGCTATTCCTATACTGTTTGACATCACCTTTTACTAAAACAAAATCTCCTTCGCTAAAATCATCTGAATTTCTAAAAACTTCTGTCCATATTACTCCTTCAATACTACCTTCCTTATCCTGAAGAGTAACAATGCAATAATCCTCATTATTTTTTTTCTTTCTAACCTGCTTTTTGCTTACAACAAATATTGTGTCAGCAATGCTTCCAACTTTTAAGTCCGATATAAATTGTTTTTTTTCTTTTCTTAAATTATTCATATTTTCTTATCAATCTTCCATTTTTTAAAATATTTTATTGCTTTATAATCAGTCATATCATAATGAATTGGTGTTACGGAAATATAATTATCCTTAATAGCGCTATAATCACCATTTTTGCTCCCAGAAACTTTAGCAAACTCTCCATCCATCCAGTAATAATCCCTGCCTCTGGGATCAACTCTTTTAATAAAGATATCTTTAAACTTTGCATCACTCTGACATGTAATTTTAACTCCCTTAATATTATCCTCTAAAACATCAGGGATATTTATATTAAGTATAGTTCCTTTAGGCAGTCCTCCATTATCTAAAATCAAGTTTGCAATTTTATTCGTAAATTTTGCAGCATAACTGTAATCAAGATCTTTTAAATTATCTACAGACACAGCAATTGATGAAACATCATATACGGTTCCTTCTGTTGCAGCTGAAACTGTGCCTGAATAAATAATATTATCTCCTAAATTTGCTCCCCTGTTTATACCTGATATTAGTAAATCAGGCGTCTTGTCCAATATTGCTTTTATAGCAAGCTTGACACAATCAGCAGGAGTTCCATCAACAGCGTATCCGAAAAAAACTCCATTTTTATATTTTTTTCTTACCGAGATTGGATCAAAAACCGTAATAGCATGTCCTACGGCACTGCTTTCTTTATCAGGAGCCACCACTCTTATATCAAACTTCTTATCCTTTTTTAATATATTATACAGAGTAGAAAGACCTTTTGCTTCTATTCCATCATCATTTGTAAGTAGAATAATCTTTTTATCCATATTTAACTTCCGTGCCTCTCCGTATCTCGCCTAAAGTTCTCTCCTGTAATAATTCCAAAAACTTATCTATTGGTATTTTAGCCTGTTTTAATATATGAGCAAGCGTAGATATGCTCATCAAACATATAGATAATCTCTATAATTCACTCTTCTTATCTTCTTGAGATCAAGCCAATATGCAAATTCTTCCAGATATTTTCCTACATTTTCCATTACCATTGGAAAATGATGGGGAAGTCCCCCTGTAAATAGTGTGTTTGCCAAATCCATTGCTCCAATTGGTTCGCCATATAATTTCAACTCATTTACCCAGCCACGACTGCCGTTAAATGATTTTTTATTTTCATCAAAAAATTTGCCTGTAAAATAGTAGAAATGACCAGATTCCTTAACTATTCTAAATACAGTAACGTCTCCCTCTTTAAATATTAAATCAGTGATGGGTCCACAATTTTTTACACTCTCAGCATAGTCAGCAAAGTAATGCTTCTCGCATATTGTCCCTCTCTTATTTGCCATCTCTATAGGAGCAGAGCCGCAGTGCCACAGCATAAGAGATTCATCATTTTCATCAAATTTAGGAAGATCCATTATGGCCACTACTTTACCTGTCATCAATTTTAATATGAGCATAGCAACTGTACCAAGCACATCAGCTTCGCATCCTGCAACTATACCTGCACTGTTTAAAAGAGAATTTACAAGACAACCTGTCATCTCTTTTAGCGGCATAAGTTTTGGCCAGCAGGAAAAAGCTACAGCAGAGTAGCTATTTTCCTTGCATATTTTCTTAATAGCCAGATACATTTTAATAGAATCTATTATTTTATCTTCACCTACCCTGCTTATTCTGCATACTGATTTTATTCTTCCAAACTCGCTATTTATATCTTTATCTGCTACATCATTTCCAAGTGCTATTATATCTTCTACTTCATAATCCCTTGACACATCTACCCCTAGATTCTTATATACCTCTCTCACATTTACCATATGATTAATATGGCCATCAGCTAATTTTCCAATCTGAGCAACTCTTGCATCTTTTAGAGTTTTTATAGTACTAAGAACTCTTACTGTTATTTCAAATCTTGGCTTGAAGTACTTTCCATTTATATCACCAAAAAACCATTTAGTTTTTTTAGGATTGCCTTTAAAATTATGCTGTGCTATTCCAGCATTCTGCTCCAGGTTCACAAGAGATGCAAGCGGCATCGGGCCTTCGTCAGAAAGCTCTTCAATTGCCCAGAGACCGAACTCTGCTCGTGACTTCATTATCTCAAAAATAAAGTCGCCTATTATGTAAGATGGGTGAAAAAGAAGAACAAAATCTATATCCTTTGAATCTATTTCTTTCCTGACGCTAAAGGCTTGCTCCATATTTTGAATAATTGTATCAAAACATACAAGATCAAAATTCATTTCAACTGCCATCCTGGATAAGTCTTTCTTGTAACTTTCAAACATCTTTAAGCCTTCGGTTGAGAAACCCTCCATAAATCCTGCTACAAATCCGATTTTTAGCTTATGCATGATGCCTCCTCTTTTTTATAGCTATTTGATTTTTTTATATTAATCTTTTGATAAAATGCTTCTCTATTTATTATTAGAAAAATTTGCTACACATCTACTATTTCTAACTTAGCATCTATCTTTTTTAATATTTTTAAATTTTTATTCTGTATTTTAGAATTAGTAATAATAACATCAAAAACAGAAATATTTGAAAATCTACACAGACCTATTATTCCAAATTTACTACTATCTACAATTAAGATCTTTTTCCTTGCCTTTTGGATAAAGATTTCTTTTATCCTGCCCTCATTTAAAGTAGGATCAAATAATTCACCGTCATTTGATATTCCTTTTGTAGTTATAAAAGCCTTATCAACCACAATATCTCCTAAAACCTTTTCTGCAATAACACCTACAGTTGAATATGACCCATATCTTGCAGTTCCTCCAACAGCAATAATATCAATATTTGGATTTTTTGTAAGTTCTATTTGAGCAATCATATTATTAGTTATTACAGTCAAATCACTAAAATTAGCTTTATTTATTTCTTTAACAAGAATAAAACCTGTAGTCCCCGCATCAATAATAATAGAATCTCCATTGTTTATATATTCCACTGCTTTCTTAGCAATCGCTCTCTTTTCTTCATTATGGTCTTTAAGCCTTTTTACAAACGGGGATTCGCTATGAACTAAAAAATCATTTATTTTCATAGCACCGCCAGTAGTTTTTTTCAGGTAACCTTTATCTTCAAGTATATGAAGATCTCTGTATATTGTCATTTCAGAAACCTTAAATTTTTCAGCTAAAAATTCGATGCTAACATCTTCCAGCTCACTTACAAAATCTACAATTTTTTGTCTTCTTTCCTTTGCTTTCATACTAAATTTCTTTTTTTAAATTTTTTAATATACTATCAAATTCAATTTAAGAAAATTCTTCAAAATAAATAATAAATATTTTAGCATTTTTTGGAATTAATATAATATATTTCAATTAATGCATGATATGGACTTGATGTAAAAAAGGGATAGGTTTTAAAACCTATCCCTTTTACTAAACAACCGATTTTAGTAAGCTGGTATTCCTCTTTTCTTTTCAAGCTCTGCAGCTATTTTATCTAAATTGTCTGGAGTCACCAATTCAACTGGAGCAAGCACTTCATCATCCTCGTACTCAGCACCTTCTTCTATAATTTCTTTTAATATTTCTACAGCCATATAGCCAATGACATAAGGCTGCTGTAATATTGTTGCGGCTAAAACACCGTCTTCTATAGCTTGAAGCTCTTCAGGATCACCATTATATCCTACTACTATAATATCTTCTCCTGCTGCCTCAACTGCATTTGCTGCCCCAACAGCTTCACGACCGCTACAGAAAAAAGCACCAACAATATCAGGAGCTGCTGACATTATCTGCTGCATTGTATCAAATCCGCCTTCAGCGCTTGGAGTTTCAACAACTATATTTGAAGCAACCTCATATCCAAGCTCTTCAGATTTAGCTACAAATCCTTCTCCTCTTTGTCTTGCGTATGTCCACTGAGGATTCAAATTTCCACAACCAACTTTTAAAGTATTGTCTGGATCATCTTTCATTAGTTCATTTATATATTCTGCAGCCAATTGTCCGCCTTTAAAATTATCTGATATTATAAGGGCATTAACAGGACCAGATTTTCCAATATCAGCGCAAACAACTGGTATTCCAGCATCTCTTGCAGCTTCAACTGCAGGACCTATAGCACCAGGATCTACTGGAGTTGAAACCATACCAGTTACACCCTGTCCAACTAAACTGTTCATATCCTGAACCATCTTCGTGGGATCACTGTTTTGATCTATCATAATATACTCGTACCCAAGATCACTACATGCATCCCTCACACCTTTTTCAAGATTCTGGAAGAAAGTAAACTCCATTGTCCACAGAGAATAACCAATTGTTATAACTTTTGCTTCCTCAGCTGGTGCTGCTTCCTCAGCTTCCTCAGCTGGTGCTGCTTCCTCTTTACATCCTACTAAAGAGAAAGTCAGAATAAGTGTAACAGATACTACCAACACTAAAAAAATCTTTAAATACCTACTTTTACACATTTTACATAGCCTCCTTTAAATATTGATATTTATAAAACCTAACTGATTATATTACCATCGCCTCCTTTCATATTATTCTTTCTGCCCTAAAACAGTATATTTCATACGATATAATGCTACAGCAAATATTAGCACTAGTCCAGTAACTATTTTTTGCCAGTATGAATCCACCTGAAGGATACCCATACCATTACCAAGATACGTTAGTATTAAAGATGCAAAAAATGCACCTCCAAGACTTCCATTTCCGCCACCTAATAATGTCCCGCCCAAAACTACAGCCGTTATTATTTGAAATTCGTAACCCTGTCCCATTAGTCCTGGATTAGCACAACCAAGATTGGCAGAAATTATTACTGAAGATATGCCCACAAAAAAACCTAGCAGTGTGAAAATAGCAATCTTCATATTGTCAACATTTACACCAGATAACATTGCTGCATTTTTATTAGTTCCAACTGCAATAATATATCTACCAAATGGAGATTTTCTCAGCACTAAAAACGCAACAATATAACAAATAACCATGAGTATGATTGCAAAAGGTATACCTAATACTTTTCCATTACCAATAAACAACCAGAAATTATTTTCAATATAAACAGGCGTGTTGTTAGTATATAGATAAGCAATTGCCCT
>JAUWCR010000039.1 GCA_030609215.1 Actinomycetes bacterium
ACTCCATAACCTGCTAAAAACAAAGAGCTTATATCTAAATTAATATTAAGAGAGGAAAAATATGTTGTAAACCATGTAAAGAAAGTATTCATAACTGCCGCATGAATGAATACTACAATACAAAATAATATAAAATATGGATTAGACGATATCTTTTTATTAATACTAAAAAGAGACTTTAAAGACCACTTAATTTTAACTTTTTTTGGTATTTTTAAAAAAAGCAGCCAAACAAGTAAAGCTACCTGCAGAATAAAAATATAAATATATAAAAAACGCCAGCCCAAATTCATAAATAGCATACCGCTTACCAGCAAAGGAGAAATTATAAGAGCCAAAGCATTGCCAATTACAACCTTTATCAAACTGCTTGTTCTTTTTCTTGAGTAATAACTTCCAATAAGAGAAAGGATGGTAACAATTATTATTCCTGTCCCAATCTGCAATATGAAATAAGATATTAAAAAAATAGTATAATTATATGAAAAGAAAAGCCCCAGACTACCGAAAGCACTTAGAAGTGATCCTAAAAAGATTATCTTCTTAAAACCAAAAACTTCTATAAGACTGCCTGTAATAAGTGATGTAATAAATAATCCAAAAACACTTATAGATAATGCTGTACCAATAAAATCTAATCCGACACCTAAATCCCTTGAAATTATTGGTATCATTGGTCCTATTAAAGCCCAGGTTATACCTGTTATAAACAGTCTAAAGAAAGAAAAATTTAAAATTTTATTATCTTTTACTTGCATAATTAAAATATATATAAGGCTGTATCTTTTATTAAAATAATGGTATCTATACTATTACAACTTCACGACGACTTAATTAACTTATGTAGGAGTATAATTAGACAGTGAGGTTACAAACGAGTATATTTTTTGTAATAAAATAAATTATTGCAAGGATCTTTAAAAGTAGAACGCTTAATGCTGCCTATTTAGAAATTATACCTGTTTCTTTGTAATAATGCTGATGCTGTCAAAGATTTGCTGGATGTAATTTATGCAGGAACTATGTTTATTACCTTGCCTTTTTTACTGTTCTTTATAAATTCAACCCTGCCTTCAGCTTTAGCAAAAAGGGTATGGTCTCGACCAATTCCAACATTAATGCCTGGTCTGTATTTTGTTCCTCTTTGCCTTATTATAATATTGCCAGCAGTTATATATTGACCACCTGATATTTTTACACCTAAATATTTAGGATTACTATCTCTTCCATTTCTTGTACTTCCAACACCTTTTTTACTTGACATGAGTATCTCCTGTTTATTCCCTTATTATTTCATATTTATTTTATCTAAATGTAATATTGTAAGCAACTGCCTGTGCCCAACCTTTCTTCTATATCTTTTCTTGGGTTTGTATTTAAAAGCAATTACTTTATCACCTTTTATCTGCTTTTTAATTGTAGCCTCCACTACTACTTTCTTTAATTTTGGAGCCCCGATATCAATCTTCTGTCCATCACTTACTAAATTAACTTCAGTAAGCTTAATTTTATCTCCTTCTTTGCCTTCTATTCTTTCAACTACAATATCTTTATTTTCTTCTACTTTATACTGTTTTCCTCCGCTTGTTATTAATGCGTAAATTTTTTACCTCCGTTTACCACATTCTAATCACAAGTTGCAATATTAGCATAAATAATATTACCCTGTCAATTATACTGCAAATTTAAAAATATACTTAAGAAAAAACTATCACTAATGAGAAAAACCTAAAATCTCTCCAGCCTTTATCCATCTGGAGCGCAAATTTCTGCAGTGGCACTTGTTTTAGACATTGAATTTATTCTTACAGTTACTCTTTTTCCTAAATATTTCCTGCCATCTTTTATTAGTATTACATAACCATCTATTCTTGAAAGTGCATTACTTTTATTATGTGAATATGGCTCCTCTACTTCTAATTCCAATATATCACCAACTTTAAAGGGTTTTGCCGATTGTATAATTTCAGCAACAGACCCCTCTACGGCAACTACAAATGCATCTAACGCAAGACTTTCGTCACTTTTTATTGCAATATATTTCTTAGTTGCAGCCTCAAGACTTTTTAAATTCTTTCCACCTTTACCAATTACAAGAGGAGCAATCACAGAATTTAATTTTATTAAAAAACCCTTAGAGCTACTTTCCCTTACAAGCTTTCTAATTTTTCTTTCAATATCAAGTCTTATAGTTTCCTTAGATTTAACAAAACCTAGACCATTACAGCAAGGACATGTTTTACATAAAGTACCCAATATACCATCAGAAACATTTTTACGAGTCATTTCAAGCAACCCAAATTTTGAAAATGACAGCACTTCTGTTTTTGTTTTGTCCTTTTCCAGACATTGCTCAAACCTGCTAAAAACTTTCTGTCTATCATTATCACTATCCATATCTATAAAATCTACAACAATTATTCCCCCAATATCTCTAAGTTTTAACTGAGTAGTTATAGCTTCAGCAGCTTCTAAATTAGTTCTTAGTATTGTATGAGCTGAATTCCTGCCTGAGGTAAATTTCCCAGTATTTACATCAATAGAAGTTAAAGCCTCGCCATAATCAATAACTATAAACCCTCCGGACTTCAACCAGACCTTTCTTTCAAGAGCACTTTCTATGACTTCACTAACATTAAAAGTTTCAAATAAATCATCTTGTCCATGATGAATTATTACATTATTAAATTTAACCCCTATCCCTCTTAAATACTTTAATATATCTTTTTTAATATTTTTTTTATCAACATAAATTGCATCAAATTCTTCTGAAAATATATCTCGTAGTAATTTTATGACTATCGGATGTTCTCTGTAAATTAGACCTGGTTTTTTTACCCGGGAAGTTTTTTTCTTTACAAAGCTCCACAGTTTAAGAAGGTGCTTCAAATCTTTTTTTAATTCTCCTATTCCTTTACTTTTAGCGGCAGTTCTTACAATAAGTCCATAGTCTTTAGGCTTAATTTCTTCTGCTAAAGCTTTTAATCTTTCACGTTCAACCGAGTTTATTTTCCTTGAAACCCCAACTCCATCATTAAATGGAGCTAATACTAAATACCTGCCTGGCAAGGATATAAAATTCGTAAGCCTCGCACCTTTACCCTTCATGGGATCCTTAGTCACCTGTGCAAGAATTATTTGGCCAGGTTTTAAAATATGCTGGATTTTTTTTGTAATGCTGCTTCTTTCTTCAATATCCACATCATATGCAATTTCATTAATGTATAAAAATGCATTTTTTTCTTCACCTATATTTACAAATGCAGCATCTAAACTTTTTAATACATTCTCAACCCCGCCAAGATAGATATTACCCACTAAAGATTTATTCTTTTTTCTATCGAAATAAAGTTGAACAACCTGCTTTGATTCTAAAATCGCAACTCTGGTTTCGTTTTTATCAGAACTTACTAGCATCTCTTTACTCAATTTATAAACTCATCTCCTTAATTAACTACTTCCATTGGCGTTTTTAAATTATTATGTTTAAAAATAAACATCTCCTCTTTTAATACGTAATCTACTCTTACATTATACCCTTTTATTAAGTCTTGGAAAAATCCAAAAAAATTATTAAACTTAAAAATTCTATTATTCCTTTCTTTAAAAATTTTAGCATACCCAAAAAGCTTAAGAAAAACAATATCCTTAACATTATAACCTTTCTTAAACTCCAGCTTAAGAATTGAGTTTAAAATATCTGGATGAGATTTTACTTTCTCCCCCATTTCCCCATCAAAGCCATCTTTAAAACCTTTCCCGGGAGAAAGTGTCTTTAATCTAAAACTATAGAGGCAAACTGATATATCACTCATAAGACTAGCAGTTTTAGATGCTATTACTTTTGATTTGACAAGTTTTAACTCTTTGGGAAGCTGCGTATTCATCATATCTATAAAATCCATTGCATCCAGATCTTGAAGTATTACAAGATCTGCGTATTCAGCCAAACTTTCTATCCCCAGTGGAATAGGGTTGCTGAAATTTATTTTTGGTTTAGGATTAAAACCTTCGCTATACTTAATTTTTACTCCAGCTCTCCTAACCGCTCTTATTATAATCCTTGTAATATCCAGATGAGACAGGTATTTATACTCGCTTCTTTTTATAAACTTAAATCTTAATTTAACTTCTTTCATAATATTATTCCATAAGAATTTTCATATAATAAATACTAATCCTGTAATTTTGAACTCTTAATAGACTTCTTATATTCCTTGAGTAAAAATTGTTTTTTTGTACCAATGTCTACAATATCCCATGGCAGTATCTCATCTTCAGGAATCTCCCTTGTAGTATAAAAATCAATATCTGCGCCTGCTTTCCTAAATCCTTCTTCCCAGGCATCAAATTTGAAACAATCTGTCCAATTATCAAACTTTGCTCCAGCTTTCCATGCATTTTCTATAACTTTTCCTGTTGTAATATTTCCCCTGGAGAGAGCACACTCTACCTTGCTTCTATAAGGACTGGTCCAACTTAGCTTAACATTCCTCCTGGGAAGATTTCTTATAATATAATCAAATTTCTCTTTTAAAGTTTTTACCGAATTCTGGGCTGCCCATTGGAAAGCTGTAAAAGGTTTGGGGTTAAAAGCATTAATACTAACATTTACCCTAAACCTTTTTAATTTTTGCCTCGGCAATATATCTTTAGCAGTATAAATAACCTTTCTTACAAGCAGTATTATCTGTTCAATATCTGTATATTTTTCAAAAGGAAGTCCTATCATAAAATATAACTTAATTTTCTCCCAGCCTTTCTTAAAAGCAATACCAGCACATTCTATCATTTCTTTCTCAGTAATACCTTTATTAATAATATCTCTCATTCTCTGGCTGCCTGCTTCAGGTGCAAAGGTCAGTCCAGTCTTTCTTCCACTCCCTATTAATTCAGCGATATCTATGTTGAAACTATCGAGTCTTAAAGAAGGCAGTGAAATTGATAGATTTTCTGTTTTTAAATTACTTAAAACACCGTTTACTAAATAATTAATATCCTTGTAATCAGCTGAAGATAGAGACAGGAATGAAATCTCATCATAACCTGTATTCCTTATTCCCTCTATACTTTGTTTAATAAGGGATACAGCATTTCTTTGTCTAACGGGCCTATAGGTAATTCCAGCCTGGCAAAATCTGCAGCCTCTTCTGCATCCTCTCATTATTTCAACAGAAAACCTTTCATGTATAATTTTAATACTTGGAATTATCGGAGTTGTAACTATGTTAAACTTATCTAAATCACTTACAACTGCCCTTTTAACTTTATAGCCAGGCTCAATACTTCTAACTCTTCCATCTTTAAAATAATAAAATTTATAAAAATCAGGTATATATACACCATCAATCTTTCTGATTTCTTTTAAAAACCACTTTTTATCCCTGCAGTTTTTCTTACAAGCCTTAACTTTTTCAAGTATCGGTGTAATTACCTCTTCAGCCTCACCTACAACCATAAAATCCATAAATCTGGATAGAGGTTGAGGATTAACTACAGCTGGCCCTCCTGCACAAACCAAAGGGAAAATTTTACCTCTTTTTTCTGCAATTATCTCAATTTTCCCAAGATTTAATATATTTAGTATATTTGTATACAGCATTTCATGCTGAGCACTAAAACCAATAATATCAAAACAATCCAGAAATATTCTATTTTCCAGAGAAAATAATTTTACCTTTTGTTCCCTTAGTCTTTCTTCAAAATCCAGCCATGGGCTGTAAACTCTTTCTGCAGTAAAATACGAGCTCCTATTTATTATGTCATACAATATCTGGAGACCCATGTTAGACATTCCAACCTCATAAATATCAGGAAAGACAAGTGCAGTAAAAACAATACGGCAAGGATCTTTTATTCTGCTCAAATTTTTACTACTAGTTCCAATCTCCTTATTAATATACCTTCCAGGTTTTTGGATATTTTCAAGTAGGCTTTCAAGTTCTTTAAATTTAAGGGTTTTTACAGTTCTCATAACTAATCAAATTCCTGGTATGCTATTTCGTATTTTCTTCTTAATTCTCTTCTTGAATATACATTTTCAACCAAACCTATACCTATGAATACACTTAAGAGATTAGAACCTCCATAGCTTAAAAATGGGAGTGGAATCCCTATAATAGGCATTATACCAATTGTCATTCCAATATTTATTACAAGCTGTGTAAGTATTATAAACCCAATTCCTCCAGCAAGCAGTGAACCAAAACTATTGTCTGCATTAGCTGATATATAAAAACACCGCCAGACAACTGCAGTCATAATAATTATTATAAAAAGTGCACCAAAAAACCCGAATTCTTCACCTATAACTGAGAAAATAAAGTCAGTGTGATGCTCGGGAACATAACTTAGATTTGTCTGCTTTCCTAAAAAAAGTCCCTTGCCCCAGAGCCCGCCTGATCCAATTGCCAGCTTTGATTGAAATAAATTATATCCTATTCCTTCCTTCTGGACTTCGGGCTTTAGAAAAATAAGTATTCTGTCTAACTGGTACTGCTTGATTAAATCCATCTTAAGAGCAAGAAAAAAACTACCAACAGCAGCTCCTAGTATGCCAAAAAGATATAATAAATTTGCTCCTGATAAGAATAATATACCAATATAGACTATAAAGAAAATTAAAGCTGTACCAAAATCAGGCTCAAGTAAAACCAATACTGTACAAATAAGTGCAGCAATAAGAGAAAGAGACACTTTCTTAAAACCAACTCTATTTTTCTTCTCCCTGCTCCATTTCGAAAGAACTGCAGATACTACTATTACCATAAATACTTTTGAGAATTCTGATGGTTGGATTGAGAAGAGCTTCAAATCAATCCAACTTTTTGATCCATATACTTCATAACCTATTACAAGAACTAAAACTAAACTTGTAACAATTATAATTAAAAATATCCACCAGCATTTCTTTAGCACTCTATAATTAATAAATTGTATTAAAATAGATACTATAATTGCTGCCCCGAGCCATAAAGCTTGCTTCTTCAAATAATACATTGAATCACTCACTCCACCTGGCATACTGTATCGAGTAGCACTATATATTACAAGAACACCAACAGTAGAAATCAAAATAACAGCAAAAAATAATATAAAATCAAATTTTATCTTTCTCTTTTCTTTATCAGGATTATTTATTCCGCTATTCTCTAAATACAGATCCTTCATTTAAGTTACCCTATACTCTAATAATTTAAATTGAACAAATACTTATATATTTTCTCAGCTATAGGTGCAGCTGATTTTGATCCCCCTCCAGCTTCTTCCAGCATGACAACAACAACATACTGTGGATCTCCTATGGGAGCATAGCTGGCAAACCATGCATAATCCTGCTTTCCTGCTACTTCTGAAGTTCCAGTTTTCCCTGCTACCTGAATTTCATTTAATGGAAAGTCTCTAAATCTACTTGCAGCTGTGCCTTCTTTCACAACCAGCTCCAAACCTGTCTCTATTATATTTATATAACTATTATCCATATCTAAGTCCTCGTATTCGCTTCTATCTAGATCTATAAATATATCACCATTGCAATCCCTTATTTCCCTTGCAAGATGTGGAGTATATTCTATTCCTCCATTGGCTATTATTGCATAGGCTTGGGCCATCTGTAGGGGTGTTGCCAGCAAGTAGCCCTGCCCTATTGCCATATTAACAGTATCCCCTGGAAACCATATGGAATATTCGACCTTATCTTTAAAATATTCTTCCTTCCATTGCCTGTCAGGAACCAGTCCACAGTCCTCATATGGGAGGTCGATACCTGTTTCTGAACCAAATCCAAATAGTAATAAACATTTCTGCAGCAGTTCTTCAATATTATTATTTTTTAAAAAAAGCCTGTAACCTACCTCGTAGAAAAAGATATCACACGAATCTCTAATGCCTCTTAATATATTCTCACTACCATGCCCTCCCTTATTCCAGCACCATTTTGGAAAATCCTCACCTAACCCATACCAAATACCGCGACAGACAAAAGTAGTATTTTCATCAATTATATCCTCAGAAAGCCCTGCATAAGCTGTAACAATTTTAATAGCTGAACCTGGATGGTAAGCCATCATAGCTCTATTATTTAAAGGATACTCATTTTCTGGATCATTTAAATACTCCCAATCATCCACTGAAACACCGCCTGTAAAAATTTCAGGATCAAAAGTAGGATAGCTTGCCATTGCCAGTACTTCACAATTTTCAACACCCAGGACAACTACCGCTCCACCTGGTACTTTATAATACTCATCAGATCTTGGAACCTTTCGCTCTCTTACCTCCGCAATAGACTGACTTAAAATCTCTTCAACTTCTTTTTGTAAATCAATATCTATAGTTAAATAAAGGCTATTACCTGTTACATAAGGTTCTTCTTCTATAATAGCAACTGGTTTCCCTAAAGGATCAACTTCATATATAATTTTTCCTTTTCGGCCTCTTAAGACTTCTTCGTAAAAAAGTTCAATTCCTGTCAATCCTATTTGATCGCCGCCTTCGTAATCATTTTTATACTTATCAGTTTTCAACTTCTCTTTATCTATTTCTCCTGTGTATCCCAGTATGTGAGAAGCTAAAAAATCATAATTATATTCTCTTAGAAATATATCTATCACTTCAACACCAGGTAAAAAACTTGCATTCTCTTTCAAGTAAACCATTGCCTCATAATCAATATCCTGCTTTAGAATTAATCTTTCAAGATATGGTAAATTACTATCTTCTAACTTTTTTACAATGCTGTCATATGACATATGCAGTTTTTCACTTAATATTTTTATTACATCCTCATTTTCTAAAACAATATGCGGTTCAACTGCCACAGATACTACAGGCACACTTTTAACTAAAAGTTTTCCATTCCTATCATAAATATTTCCTCTAGGCGCAGGAATGGTTTTTAACCTTAACATATTTTCCTGTGCCTGTTCAGCATACAGCTGGCCTGTTATTACCTGTAAAAA
>JAUWCR010000159.1 GCA_030609215.1 Actinomycetes bacterium
AAACCATTTACATTAAAGCTTAAATATCCCTTAATATTACTACCGTCGGCAGAATCGCCCACATATATACAGGGTGTACCGCTACTATTGCTTGCAAGTGATGGTATCTCACTTTCACTCATATTTCCACTTAAAGCAGGATCAGGCACCACTGTTGTATCATCTTGTACATAACCACCGCTTCCTCCTTCTTCATGTCCCACGCTTACAGGTATAACCCTCAAATCTGCTGCTTCTTCTTCATCTGATGCAGCTATTGTTACATCATAATTACCAGCTGTATCCGGCGCTACCCAGCCAAACTGGGCATGATTATTATCAATTTTTATAACTTCCATTATATTGCCCAAATTGTCAGTAGCCGTGTATAGCAATTCGTCATCATCAGGATCTGAAGCCTGTACTTCAAAATTTATACTATTTCTTGTAATCGTAATTACTTCATCTCCTACTTCAATAGTTACGCCATTGGCAATAACTACTTCTATAACTGGAGGATTATTCTCTTCGTCTGGCGGTTCGTCTCCTGATGGCGGTTCATCATCTAGAGGTAGTTCACCATCTGGTGGTTCATCTCCTGGTGGAGTCTCACCTGGTTCAGTACCTGAGGGCTGTTCCCCTCCTGGTTCTGTGCCTGGTGGTTCTTCATCTATATTGTCTCCAAGCCCTCCTACGGCTTTGTCTATATTAGCACCACACTGAGTACATATTGCAGCTGTTCCAAAAAGGAAGATAATTGTTAAGATAGAAAGAAATACATATAATTTATTTTTCCTCATGATGCCTCCAAGGAATTATTATTAAATATATTGACTGCAATTATACAATTTTTAAATATTTTAGTAAAAAAGTAATATAAATGATTAAAATAGAGTAGATTTGCTATTACTTATTAGAATTATATTCTTTGTTTCCTAAACTGGACTATTAAATCAAAAGTATCCTTTTCAATTTATTAATAAATATTATAATATTTAAATCAATATAATTAATAATTGCTTTGCTGATTATAAAATGATTCTAAAAGAACTTGCTCCAAAGCTTGATAAGATTTTTAATAAAAGTTCAGCTCTTGATTGGGATATGGTGGGGCTGCAGATTGGAAATCTTGATAAGAAAATTAATAAAATATTTATTACTTTAGACACTAACAGAGATGCAGTAAAGGAAGCGATTATCTCAAAATCAGATTTAATAATATCTCATCACCCTCTTATATTCAGTCCAATCAAAACTCTTGTAAGTGGAAGTATTATACAAAATAAAATTATAGATCTTATTGAAAATAAGATTGCAGTGTATATTGCTCATACAAATTATGACATTATGCCGGATGGCTTAAATGAGAATATAGCAAATAAGTTTGATTTGATTGATATATCTACAATAGAGCCTCAATACGAGAAATGGTATAAATTTGTTGTTTTTGTTCCTAAAGAATATGAGGAAAAAATAAGAAAGGTTATCTGCTCACATGGTGGAGGAAAATGGAGAAATTATTCGTGCTGTACGTTTAATACTATTGGGAGAGGAACCTTTAAACCTATGAAAGGTTCAAAGCCATATGTAGGAGATGTAGGCAGCCTCAATGTTATAGATGAAGTAAGGATTGAATGTGTAGTGAACCAGTCCTGTATTGATGATGTTGTTAAGTCAGTAGTAGAGGTTCATCCATACGAAGAGGTAGCTTACGATGTTTATAGGATTGAAAATAAATTCCCCGGGATTGGAGCTGGAAGATTGGGTGGACTTAAGTCAGGGGAAAGTCTATCTGATTTTTTTAAAATAATAAAAGATAAGATGAAAATTAAGAATTTTAGGTGGTTAGCAGGTAGAGATATTAACCTCGAAACAAAAGAGATTAAAAAAATAGCAATCATAAATGGAAGTGCTAATTCCCTGGTGCATAAATTAATAGCCAGTGATTGTGATTTGATAGTTTTAGGAGAAATAAGCTATCATAATGCTTTAAACTTAATAGAGAATGGTAAAATAGTTGTGGATATAGGACATGGTGAAAGTGAAAAATTGGCAATAGATAATATATATAAAAAGCTAAGAGATTACTTTAAGGAAAACAATTTTAAAATTAGTCTTATAAAAAGTAAAGTAGGTTTTAATGAGTGGGGGTATTGTATTGAATGAATTAGGTTTTAATATTCTTGATTTGTTGGAGTTGCAATTTCTTGAAAATATTATGGGCAGAAAGGTAAACGAAACTAAGGCACTGGCAGAGAATAAAAAACTGGTATTACTGAAAGAAAAATTAGAGAAAATAGGTAGTGATTTAAACTCACTTAATAAAAGTTATGATGATTTAAAACATAAGCAGAAAAAAATGGAGGACTCAGTTGCAACTCAAAGTGGAAAGATAAAGAAAAATGAAGAAATGCTTTTTAGCGGAACAATAACCAGTTCCAAGGAGCTGGTAAATTACCAGGATGAAATTAAGATATTAAAGGCAAGCAGTGATGAAATTGAAAATAAAATACTGGAAATTATGATAGTTATAGATGATAAAATTAAAGAAGTAAAAGAAGTTGAGGATAAAAAGAAAGAAATAGAGATACAAATAACTGAGCTTAAAGAGAATATTAAAGCCAGGATAAAAGTTATAAAAGATAGTCTTAAAGGCTTGGAGAAAAAGAGAAAAATTGTTATATCAAAAATACCAAAAGAATATATTGAAAAATACAAGGTTTTAAAAAATAAAAAAGGTGGTATTGCGATTGGTGTTTT
Organism: Actinomycetes bacterium; assembly: GCA_030609215.1. Lineage (GTDB taxonomy): Bacteria > Actinomycetota > Humimicrobiia > Humimicrobiales > Humimicrobiaceae > JADHVM01. The sequence goes on from JAUWCR010000159.1 coordinate 2,740, forward strand.
AAGGGATGGATTCTGTGATGTTTGTAATATGAAGATGCCCTCGATGGAAACTGAGAAAATGAAAGATTTGGATAAATTGTATAAGTGTTCTTTATGTGGAAGGATGCTGATAGTTGATAGAGATGAAGTTGATATAATAAAATCACAAATTGATTCTTAGCCAGGAAGAATGAAGATCAGGTAAAATAAAAGGTTTTAAGAGGTTTTTTATGGGAGAAGACTATAATTATTTAAAAATTTATTTCGATGGTGGTTCCAGGGGGAATCCAGGACCTTCTGCTGTTGGTGCTGTAATTTATGATAATAAAGGGAATATAATAGAGAAGTTAAGCTCATATATTGGTAAATATACTAATAATATGGCTGAATATTTTGCACTGGACAAGGTCCTAGATTTGTTGGATAAGTATAATGTTAATAAAATTATATTATTTACTGACAGTAAGCTTGTACATAATCAAATCAAGAAGATCTGGAAGATAAAGGACAAAAATATTTTAAAGATTTACATGAATATAAATAAAAAACTTAGTAAATATAGTCTGGTAGACTTGCGTTTAATATCCAGGGATAAGAATAAAGAAGCTGATAAAATGGTAAATTTAGCACTGGATAAGAAGGAACTTTCTTATGAAGGTGAGTCTAGTATAAGTTTTGGTACAATAAAAGATTGATATCAATATTTTAGTCTCGTATAAAAAAGTTGATTTTTTGCACAATAGCAGTAATATATATCTGGAGTTAGTCGAGTGGTCGCGCAAATTTTTATTTGCGAGGAAAGTCCGAGCTCCAAGGGCAGGATGCTGGGTAACACCCAGTGGGATTGGTTGAAAAACTAATCTTAGCGATAGTGCCACAGAAAATATACCGCCAGAAATATACTTATAATTTTATAAGTTCTGGTAAGGGTGAAAAGGCGAGGTAAGAGCTCACCAGCAGTCTGGCGACAGACTGGCTTGGTAAACCGGATCTGGAGCAAGGCCAAATAGGGAAGATATAAGGTAGCCCTCCTTTCTTCCGGGTGAGGCTGCTAGAGGCAA
>JAUWCR010000126.1 GCA_030609215.1 Actinomycetes bacterium
GTAGATATAAAAAAAGATCTATACTGCTCTGAAAAAGATAGACCATCCCATAATAATAGAAAAAAACCATTCAAAGTTTGCTTAAAGAGGAAAGATGGTTCTAAAATATGGGTAGAAGTAAGCTCAAAGGTTATATACGACAATGGGAAACCTACTAGTTATGAAGGAATAGTTAGGAATATAACAGAACAAAAGGAAGCTGAGGAATCTTTAAAAGAAAGTGAAGAAAAATATAGAATATTGGTTCAGACATTGCCTACAAAAATATGGCTAAAAGATTTAGACTCAGTTTTTATATCCTGTAATAGAGCCCTTGCCAAATATTTAGGAATAAGGCCTTCTGATATTGTTGGCAAAACTGATTATGATTTCTTTCCAAAAAAAATGGCTTCTAAATACAGAAAAGACGATAAAAAAGTTTTAAAATCTGGAAAAACTGCTGATATAGAAGAAAAACAAATCCAAAACGAAAAGAAAATATATATACATACAATAAAGACCCCTGTCAGAGACAAAGATGATAAAATTTATGGAACAATGGGTGCTTGTTGGGATATAACAGAAAGAAAAAAAGCTGAAAAAGCTCTTAAAGAAAGTGAGAAAAAGTTTCGTTTATTATATATGTCAATGAGAGAAGGCGCTGGCCTACACGAAATTATTTATAACAATTCAGGCAAAGCTACAGACTATAGAATTATAGATGTTAACAAATCCTATGAATCAATTTTAGGATTAAAAAGAAGAAGCGTTATCGGTAAAAAAGCCTCAAAAGTCTATAAAACAGGGAAGCCTCCGTATCTTGACATCTATACAAAAGTTGCTGAATCAGGAAAATCCACCTACTTTGAAACATACTTTTCACCTATGGAGAAACACTTTAGTATTTCTGTATTTTCTCCTGAAAAAGGAAAGTTTGCAACAATATTTTCAGATATTACAGACCGTATAAAAACAGAAAACCAACTAAAATATCAATCTTTCCATGACGGCTTAACAGGTTTATACAATAGGACCTATTTTGAAGAAGAACTTTCCAGACTTGATACAGCCAGGCAGCTTCCCCTAAGTATAATTATCGGTGATGTTAACGGATTAAAACTTATAAATGATGCATTTGGCCACGCACAAGGCGACAAGCTCCTCTGCAAATGTGCAGAAGTATTTGAAAAATGCTTAAGAAAAGAAGACATTATCGCCAGATGGGGAGGCGATGAATTCTCAATCCTTCTTCCCAAAACTAAAAATGATACAGCACATAAGCTAATAAATAGGATAAGGTTAAGGTGTGCAAGAGAGAGTAGCAAAAGAATGCCGCTAAGTATTTCTCTGGGCCTGTCAACTAAAGAAAAATCTTCACAAAATATAGAAGAGATTGCAAGAGAAGCGGAAGGCAATATGTATAAGGACAAATTACTTGAGAGAAAAAGTATTACTGGATCAATTGTATCATCACTTGAATTAGCTTTATTTGAAAAAAAATATGAAACAAGAGAGCATGTAGAAAGAATTAAAAAATTATCTATAAAATTAGGCAAAGCAGTTAACTTACCAATAAGTGAACTTAACAAACTCACATTAATTTCTACGCTTCATGATATCGGCAAGATAGCAATACCATATGAAATCCTTTTTAAAAAAGACAAACTCCTAAAAAAAGAATGGAATATCATAAAAAAACATTCTGAGATAGGAAACAATATTTGTAAATCTTCTCCTATGCTTTCTCATATAGCTGAAGACATACTCCACCACCATGAATGGTGGGATGGCTCAGGTTATCCTAGGGGACTTAAGGGCAAGGATATCCCAATTACTACTGGTATAATAACAATAGTTGATGCTTATGATGTTATGAGGCATGGAAGACCGTACAGGAAACCAATAAGTAAAAAAGAGGCTATAAAAGAACTAAGGAGATGTGCTGGCACTCAGTTCAGCCCATCCCTAGTTAAAAAATTCATTAAGATTATAAAAAAATAACTTCTTCTAAAACATTTTTATGTATTGACCTCTTCACCAATCACTACTTATAAATTTTAAATATTTTCTGACCATTTTAATAATTTATTATTTTTTGTTATCATTACTGCATGGTTTTAGCTAATATTAACATTTTTATAATAATATCAATATTGATAGCGGCACTATCATTCCCCCTGGGAATTTACTTCGTAGTAAGCAAAGGTAACAATAAATCATATTTTTAAACCATTGATTTTACAATATCTGCTCTGGTAATTATTCCCACCATATTGCCATTACTATCCAGTACTGGAACTCTATTAACATTGCTTCTTATCATCACATTTGCAACTTCATTAACAGGTGTATCTTCCTTAACTGTCTTTACTTTGCCGGTCATAACATCTTCCACTTTTATCCCTAAATATTTTTTAAGGTTCCTCTTAAACTTATTTAAACTTTCAAGATAAATAATGCTATCCAGCAGCTTGAAATATCTTGGAAAGTGAAGATCTGCATCCCTTACAATTAGATCTCCTTCAGTAGCAATTCCAACTAACCTGCCGTCATCATTAACAACAGGCACTCCACTTATCTTATTCTTTATAAGCAAATCTGAAAGCTCCGCTACCGAAGCTTCTTTGTTTATTGTAATAACTTTTTTTACCATAACATCTTTCGCTAAAAGTTCTGACATTCTAAACTCCTTTAATATTTAATTTTTTCTATTTCCGGCATTTTTCATGAGCCATTTTGAATCAATGCCATCACTTATACACTTCTTATCAATCTCTGCAATCCTGCTGCCGCTTAGAATTCTATTTAACTCCATTTACCTCTTTTTAGAATAATCTATTTATTAAATCTCTTATCTCGCTATCTTTTAAACCCTTGCTATCTTTTTTTGAATAAATTGACAACATAAAAATTTCATTACCATTCAATACAGCATAATATATTACCCTAAATCTACCTGATTTTCCTGTCTTTATGCTAGAGTTTGGTGCTCTAACCTTATATACATATTCACCTTTAGGTAAGTTCAAATTATCAAGAGAAGTTCCAACTAAACCTCCCTGTTCTAACTCATCTAAAATCGGGTGTTCTATATCATTCTTTAATTTCGGGAACTTCTTATTATATCTTTTAATATCTTTTACTAACCTTTGGGTATATTTGACAGTATATTGCTGGCTCATTACTATTTACCAGCCTTATCATCTTGCCATAACTCTCCCCTGGTACAACTTCTTATTCTCCCTTGCCTGATTAAAGACATTTCTTTTAAAGACCGCCCTAAATTAATAAGGACGGGGTGTCTGTCTTTAATTGAAGCTACAAGTTTCTCTTTTTCTTTTCTAATACTATCTTCAACAAAATTTCCCGTGTATTTTTGGATGCTAACATCGTTCATAGCACACAATATTTTCAAATCAGTATGTACTTTATCCTCTAATCTAATAGTTAACCCTTTCAATTTAATCACCTCTATACTATATACAATAACATATTGCTGTCATGATATCATATATATTTATTTATCCTTACATACTCTTGTAGCTGACTTTCCTGCTTCTTTGGCAATATTGATAATTGGATCTAAAGTACTGCCCTTCCTGCCAAAATCACCAGACATTATAGCAATACCCGCAGAATCATAACCTCTATATTCCAACCGTTTAAGTCCATTTATCAAAATACTCTTACATTTCCTGTTTCCAACATATACAACAATTCCACACATTTAATTCCTCCAAAATACTTAATATCCAATTTTATAATAAATCTTGATTCATCTAATTATAAGTTCAACTATTGAAAAATTAAATATAAAATCCAGTCTGTGAAACTCCCCCGACTGAAGTCGGAGGCTTCTTTTGCTATTCTCCAAAATCAAGACGCCCAGACTAGGTCTGGACAGCCTATCCATCACCAGACTAAATAACTTCTTCTAAAACATTTTTATGTATTGACCTCTTCACCAATCACTACTTATAAATTTTAAATATTTTCTGACCATTTTAATAATTTATTATTTTTTGTTATCATTACTGCATGGCTTTAGCTAATATTAACATTTTTATAATAATATCAATATTGATAGCAGCACTATCATTCCCCCTGGGAATTTACTTTATAGTAAGCAGAGGTAACAATAAATCATATTTGATTTTTGCCTATTTTTCCTTTACAACTACTCTCATGTCCTTTAGCTCGTTTGTAATACTAGCAACAAATGAATACAATATTTCCCTTTTTTGGTCACACATATATGTCTTTGGAATTCTTTTATTTCCAGTTTTTTTATTTAATTTTATAATTAATTATTTAGAAAGCAATTTATCCAGGATAAATAAATATATCAAGCTATCATTTTACGTACCTTCAATTATTATTGCTGTTATAATTTTTACAACTAAAAGTATAGAAACTATGGATAGCAAATTTGGGTATATAGCTGTAATTCCCAAATTTATGATTTTAATCACATTTTTTCTAATACCCATATATCTTGCTATAATCTCTTTAATAAGTTTCGAGTTATACAAGAAGATAAAATCTAGAAAGTCAATAACCTACAATTTAATTTTACTCCTTGGAACAGTTCTTTTTACCATATGTAATTTCGCATATTATCCACTGGCTAAATATGGCTCATTTTATGAATTTCCCGTGTATCCAGCCTTACTCTTTTTCCTATATGTCTTTTATGCCACTAGTATAATTAATTTTAAAATCAATACAGCTAGTGTTATTAATAGAAAAATACTTAACAATATAGAAGATGGATTACTTATTGCCGATAACAATGGAACAATTTTAGAAATAAATAATACTGTAC
>JAUWCR010000062.1 GCA_030609215.1 Actinomycetes bacterium
ATGCCTTGCAAGCAGATATTTCTCGCAAAGTTTTCTTTGGGCAGCAAGATAGGCAATTTTAGCCTTAATTTTAGAAATATTTCCTTTATCACCATTCATATGCTTGTAATACTACTATATTACAAGCATAATTTCAATAAAAAATATAGCAGGAGTAATTTTTTTATTCCTGCTTATGTTTTTTGCTAGATTTTACCACGGTATGGTATGTTTTAGGTGCTTAATCCTAAATTGCTGAGATAGAAGTCAATAATATAATGATTTAATTTTTATATACTAAGACTTACCCAATTAATTAGCTCTGGGATGAAAATCACTATAATCTTTTTTTAATTTTTTTATATTTAAATGAGTATATATTTGAGTAGTTGAAATATTTTCATGTCCTAACAGCTCCTGTATTTCTCTTATCCCTGCACCTTCCTGCAAAAGATGTGTTGCGAAACTATGTCTTATATCATGCGGACTTATATTCTTATTAATACCTGCCTTTTTTAGATATTTTTTTAGTATTGTCCTAATACTTCTTGCAGTTAATCTCCCGCCAAATTTATTTAGAAACAAGTGATTTTCTCTATTGGATAATTCCACTTTTTTGGAAGATCTAAAGTTATCTCTGATATTTAAATATTTATTTAGCCAGAATCTTGCATTGTGATTTAAGTAAACTATTCTTTGTTTATTGCCTTTTCCTGTAACTTTTATTTCACTATTTTTAAAATCAACATCTTCTAGATTTATATCCTCGATTTCACTAACTCTAGCTCCAGTGGAATATAACACTTCAATTAATGTCCTGTTTCTTATACCAATACAATCAGAAGTCTCGATACAGCTAAGTAATTCCTTTAATTCATTTTGAGATAGAAAAGAGTAGTATCTATGATATTTTCGTGGCGGACTTATTAATTGAGTAATTTCACCTTTTAAATAATTGTTTATCTCAAGGAATTTAAAATAATTTATAAGTGAAGAATATTTTCTAATAATAGTCCTATTAGAATACTTAAAATTATCTAAAAATTTTAAGTATTTTCTAAATATATCTAAGCTTATATCCGAAATATTTTCAATTTTTAACCCTTTTACATAATCAATAAAATGATTTATATCTTTATTATATGATCTGATAGTATTTGAGGATAAATTTTTTTCATACTTTATTTGTCTTACATATAATTTTAGACTTTCTTCTAAATTCATTATTATAGATAATCACTTTCGATATCTTTCATTTTCTTTTTTATTTTTTCTCTTTCATTAAATACTGAGTTTAAATATTCAACATCTATTGTACTTTGAATCTTTTCATGAATAAAATCACATGATTTGGCTTTATTAAAAAAACATTTAAATTTATTTATCATATCAATTATTAAATACCTTACTTTATCTGACATATAATCAGTTTTAAAATTATCCATTGATATATCGTCCAATACAATATCTAATTTATGAAAAGCTTTGTCTAGCACTGCATCTGCTTTTTTAGGATTTATAATTTTATTTTTTAAAATACAATTTATAACTTTTTTTAAGTCCTTCTTAATAATATTATCAAATCTAAACAATGCATATCCAAGTTGATTTTTTGGTCTCTCTATTCTTTTCCTCCTAAAAGCCACTTTTTTTCCTCCTATTAATTTATTACTTCATCCCATTAAAAAATACTAAAAATCATGTTTAAATAATAAAACCTATAATTTTACAATATTATACTTATTTTATTATAGTTATTTTCTTAAAAAAATAAACCAGTCATATCTATTTTCACTTATACCTTTGCTTGATACATCATATAAAAACATAATTAATTCTTATAAATTTATAAATTCCTAGACTATTCTTGAATAATTATTTATATTTTTTTCTTTTATCATTTTTTTTATTTCAAGTTCTGTTATTACGCTAATGACTTTGTTTATGCTCAAATTTGATAGATTTACAATCTCTTCAATGCTTTTTGGCTTATAACCTATGCACTTAAACACTCTTTCCTGATCTCTTCCCAAGCTATTGATAGTGCTATTTAATTTTTCACTCTCTCTATAAATTATTTTATTTTTATTACTTTTGTTACAAATTTTTAAATCATAACAGAGATATTGATTTAATTCTTCCAATATGTCGTCTACATCTTCTACTAATTTGGCCCCGTTTTTTATTAGTTTATTACAGCCTCTACTTTCTTCTCTAAAAATATTTCCTGGAACTGCAAAAACCTCCCTGTTCTGCATTAAAGCAATTTTACTAGTTATCATTGCACCACTTTTTTCTCCTGCTTCAATCACAACCACTCCCATACTTAAACCACTTATAATTCTATTTCTTGCTGGAAAGTTTGTTCTTAATGGAGGAATATCAGGAAAAAATTCAGAAACAATACTGCCATTTTCTATAATGTCTTTATATAAAAATTTATTCTCAGGAGGATATATATTATTAATTCCGCATCCTAATATACCAATACTCCCTCCGCTTTCTTTTATTGCCTCTTCGTGAGCATATCTATCTACCCCAAGAGCCATTCCGCTAACTATCGTTATACCTATTTTTGATAATTGACGGCATATATATTTTGCAACCTCTTTTCCGTATGACGTACATTTTCTGGTTCCTACAACTGCAATATTAAATTTTGAATTATATATTTTACTGCCCTTAAAAAATAATAGAGGCGGAGGGAAATGTATCTGTTTCAATATCTCTGGATAACTATTTTCAGATATATTTATAATATCATACTTCTCTTGTTCGATTTCTTTTAAAATATTATAAATTTCTTTTTCGCTTATAATTCTAATGTTACTCTGATTAGTATGCTTAAAATCTAAACAAAGCTTCAATTCTTCAACTTTATTACTAAGAAAAAAATTCAATGTTTTTTTAATATCAAAATTATTTCTTTTATATATTTTTATAAAATCTGAAGGTTTGATTTTGGAATCATAAATCAAATATAATATTTTTTTACTGATATCACTAATATTTTTCATCTACTCATCTCCAATATTAATCTTAATCCTATACTGTAAAGCTTCCATAATATGTGTAATCTGAATATTTTCAAAATTATCTAAATCTGCAATTGTTCTTGATACCTTTAATACACTTACTATACCTCTTGCAGTCAAATTATATTTTTCTAACATTTTTGGCAGTAATTCTCTTACCTTTTTATTCTCTTTAAGCCATGAATTAATTAAATTAATGTTTGTCTCAGAATTATAATGAATTTTTTTACCTCTAAACTTTCTATTTCGAAAGTTAATACATTTTCTTACCCTTTTTTTAATTTCAGATGACTTTTCAATAGAATCATATTTAAAAAAATCATCTTTTTTTAATCTGGGAACATAAACTCTCATATCTATCCTATCAAGAATTGGTCCTGAAATTTTCTTCCAAAATTTTTTTACTTCTCTTATACTGCAAATACATTCTTTTTTTTCATCACCATAAAATCCGCAGTAACATGGATTTATAGCAATAATCAGCATAAAGTTACATGGAAAATAGTTTGATATGTTATTTCTGGATATAATTATGTTTCCATTTTCCAAAGGCTGCCTTAGATCCTCTATAATATTATTTGGAAATTGTGAAAACTCATCTAAAAATAAGACTCCTCTGTGCGATAGGCTTATCTCGCCTGGTTTTGGTATTATTCCACCACCAATAAAGCTGATTCTTGAAATTGTATGATGGGGTCTTCTAAATGGTCTTTTATTAATTAACTCTCCATTATATTCTTTGTGCAAACTATAAATTTTTGTAACCTCGATACTTTCTTCCAAACTTAAATCAGGCATTGTTGTAATAGCCCTGTGTGCAAGCATTGTTTTACCTGCTCCCGGGGGACCAACTAACATAATATTATGCATACCGCTTACAGCAATCTCTAATGCTCTTTTTGCCTTTAATTGTCCTTTTATATCTGACATATCAACATCATAATGATTATTATCATTAAAAAGATTATTAGCTGTTATGTAAATATTTTTAATCAATTTTTTTTTATCAGATAGAAACTCCAGTACCTCTTTTAAATTCCTGCATGGCATTATATTGATATTTTTTAAAACAGATGCCTGAAAAGAATTACTGTCAGGTACAAAAAAATATTTTTTTTCAATTAACACTGCTCTTTCAGTCATAGAAATTATTCCCCTGACTGAATTGATCATACCATCAAGAGAGAGTTCACCTATAAAGCATGATTGTTTAAAGTAATTACTTTCAATCTGGCCGCTTACAGCAAGAATAGATACAGCTATCGGCAAATCGTAGAATGCACCCTCTTTTTTTATATTGGCAGGGGAAAGATTTATGATTATCCTTTTCATTGGAAACTTAAAACCACTGTTTATGATAGCTGCTCTAACCCTCTGTCTTGATTCATTAATTGCTTTATCGGGAAGACCCACTATGGTAAATGAAGGCAAGCCATTGGACAGGTGAACTTCTACTGATACTTTAATAGCATCTATACCAATTAGTGCAAAACTATCTAAGCTAAAAAACATATACTAATTATATATGCTTTTAATCAATTAGTCAAAGGTATAAATTAATATTAACTCCTCGTCTGCTAATTGTGTATTAATTAAACAATCTCAACAAACTTCTTAATCAATCTAGGATCAAACTGTGTCCCGGAACATCTTTTAAGCTCTTCTATTGCTTTATCTTTAGTTATTGCTTTCTTGTATACTCTATTATGAGTCATAACATCATATGCATCAACTATTGTAATAATTCTCGATATTATTGGAATATCATCACCTTTAATTCCTCTAGGATATCCACTCCCATTCCAACGCTCATGATGGCAAAGTACAGAATTTGCTATATGGACAAGCAATGGTGACGATTCACATATGTTTGAACCAATCACTGGATGTCTTTTTAGGGTATTCCACTCACTTCTGGTAAGTTTTCCCTCCTTTTCTAAGATTTCTTCAGAGATTGCCACCTTTCCTATATCATGAAGTATTGATAACAGTGATAATTTGTCAAGTTCACTTTCAGCTAGATTGGATTCTCTTCCTAATTTTATTGACAATTTATTTAACCTATCTGTATGATTCCTGGTTTCATGACTTTTTTCAAACAGAGACGTCTCAAGGGATGAAATTAATGAGTGAGTTATACTGTCTTTTTCAAGTAGTTTGTTTCTATACATATTATCTTCTGCCTCTCTTATTACAGGCTGTATATTTTGGCCAGGCTTTTCTTTAGTTGCTACTCCAATGGAAATACTTAGAGGTATTTTTCTATTTCTTGTTTTTTTGCATGCTTTTTTTATTCTGCTTACTATATCTTCTGCAGTCTTTCTTGTAGTTTTAGGTAAAATTATTGAAAACTCATCTCCTCCCCACCTGGCAATAATATCTTCTGCTCTGAAGAAAATTTTTATCAGATTAGATACCCTCTTTAAAAGCTTATCTCCCTCATAATGGCCAAAAGCATCATTTACTAGTTTAAGGCTGTTTAAATCACAAATTACTGCCGAAATCGGAAGCTGCCTCTCTGTATCAAGCCTGGAAAGCTCTTCTTCAAAATATGCTCTGTTGTATAGGCCAGTTAGTTTGTCGTGAAAAGAAAGGTATTTTAACTTTTCTTCTGCTTTCTTTTTATCTGTTATGTCACGTACTATTCCTTCATAGTAAATCGTGTCATCTATATTATGAATTACTACAGAATTAATTTCTGCCCATATTATAGATCCATCCTTTCTCCTAAGTTGGGTTGTAAATGTTTTTTTTCTATATTTAGGACCTGGCCGGTCTGATATTTTTACATATAGTTGTGTTGGTATATCAATATTTAAAAGCTCTTCTTTATTTTTATACCCTAGCATCTTTACTAATGCTTGATTTACATCTAAATATTTTCCCTCTTCTGTAGTTCTATAAATACCATCAAGTGATCTTTCAAACAATAAGCAGTATTTCCTCTCACTTTCATTAAGCTCTTCTTCTACTTTTTTTCTATCTGTTATATCTCTTCCACTAGCAACAGCTCCTATAATATTATTATTTTTATCGAATATAGATTTAACAGCCCAGGAAATCCATCTCCACCCATGTTTTGTCATAGCTCTCTGTTCAATATAACTTGTGTATGGCGGCTTGGTTGCTTTTTTCATTGCTATAGCAGTAGATTCTTTGTCATCTTTATGAACTAGCGACATGGAAGCTTTACCTATAAGTTCTTTTTCGGTTTTTCCAAATAATTTGCAATATGACGGGCTTACAAATAAATACCTTCCTTTATTATCAACTTTACTTACAAGATCTGTTTGATTTTCAACAAGAAGACGATAATTTTCTTCACTCTCTTTTAAAGCTTCTCTTTCAGCTATTCTTGCAATAACACAACCTGTCTGATTTGCTATACTCTCAAGTATATTACGAGTATTAACTGGTATTTCACTTGATGTATGGGATGCAATATTAAGGCAGGCAATTACACTGCCTTCATGCTTGATAGGGATAATTGCAGTAGCAAGAAGCTTTTCTTTATAGCTATTTTTATCCAGAGGGACACCAAGTTTATGGTGTTGTGAATATATGGGTTTTCCAGCCATTACTAATTTAGCGTTTGGCGAGTCTTTACTGTATTTTAATGCACTCTTTATAAAACTATTAGGCAGCCCTTTTGAATATGAAAGATTTATATCCTGCGTCTTCCTGTCAAGAAGATATACTCCGCAGCAATCCATTCCTGCAGCTTTAATAGCTATGTCAACACATAATTCAAATGCTTTTTTAAGATTAGATATGCTGCTTAGTTTGGTAGCACGATCGCGCTGTAGTTTAATAAAATCCTCAGAATTCTTTTTATATGTAATATCCATTACCGCAATATGAAATCCTGTTATTTTATTTTCTTCTTTAATTGTTCTAAGGCGAGCTTCACCTATATAACTTTTTCCTTTTTTATTCTTCCATGATATTTCAAATTTTGGTATTTTCTTATCTTTTAATACTTTTAAAACAATTTTAGTGATTCTGTAAATATCTTTTACTTTTAATATTTTAAGTTTGATAAAATTTTTCCCTATTAATTCTTTCCTGGTATAACCAGTATAATCAAGAACTAATTTATTACATGATTTAATATTTCCTTTTATATCAATTGCTATAATTCCTACTGGAGTTAGCTCTATAAGGCTCCTATATTTTTCTTCACTATAACTTAAATTCTTACCAGAAGATTTATTATAAGTTCCTAATTTATTTGTTTTATCTTTCATTTTAA
>JAUWCR010000009.1 GCA_030609215.1 Actinomycetes bacterium
ACTCAGAGATAGCTGGTTCTCCTCGAAATAGCTTTAGGGTTAGCCTCAAGTGTTTTTTTCTGGTGGTAGAGCACTGAATGGACTAGGGACCTTACAAGGTTACCAAATCCAATCAAACTCCGAATGCCAGGAAATTATAGCTTGGGAGTCAGACTGCGGGGGATAAGCTTCGTAGTCGAAAGGGAAACAGCCCAAACCATCGGCTCAGGTCCCTAAATATATGCTAAGTGGTTAAGGAGGTATAACCACTTAAACAACCAGGATGTTGGCTCAGAAGCAGCAATCATTTAAAGAGTGCGTAACAGCTCACTGGTCAAGCGATTCTGCGCCGAAAATTCAACGGGGCTTAAGTATATTACCGAAGCCATGGACTCTGATTTATCAGAGTGGTAGAGGAGCGTTCTGTAAGGAATGAAGCTTAACTGTAAGGTTGGGTGGACTTTACAGAAGTGAGAATGCCGGTATAAGTAACGAAAGACAGGCGAGAAACCTGTCCGCCGAATACCTAAGGTTTCCTGGGGAAGGCTATTCCTCCCAGGGTTAGTCGAGGCCTAAGCCGAGGCCGAAAGGCGTAGGCGATGGATAACAGGTTAATATTCCTGTACAACCAAATTATGTTTGACTGATGGGGTGACACAGAAAGGTAGGCCAGCGCGGTTTGGTCGATTGCGTGCAAGCGCGTAGGGTGCTAACCAGGAAAATCCGGTTAGCGTTAAGCCTGAGGCGTGATGCCGATCCAATTGTGGCGAAGTGGTTGATCCTATGCTGTCAAGAAAAACCTCTAAGGAGTAATTTGGTTCTCGTACCAAAACCGACACAGGTAGGTAGGTAGAGAATACTAAGGCGATCGAGTTAACTCTCGTTAAGGAACTCGGCAAAATAGCCCCGTAACTTAGGGATAAGGGGTGCCATAGTAGCGTGAAGAAACTTGCTTTTGGAGCGCGAGGTGGTTGCAATAGAAAGGCTCAAGCGACTGTTTACTAAAAACACAGGTCTCTGCTAAGTCGTAAGACGATGTATAGGGGCTGACGCCTGCCCGGTGCTGGAAGGTTACGAGGAGAGGTTAGGACTTTTTAAGTCCAAAGCTTTGAATCTAAGCCCCAGTGAACGGCGGCCGTAACTATAACGGTCCTAAGGTAGCGAAATTCCTTGTCGGGTAAGTTCCGACCTGCACGAATGGCGTAACGATTTGAGCACTGTCTCAACGAGGGACTCGGTGAAATTATATTATTGGTAAAGATACCAATTACCCACAGAAGGACGGAAAGACCCCGTGAACCTTTACTGTAACCTGATATTGAATTTTGGTATGTCTTATGCAGAATAGGTAGGAGGCTTTGAAACCAGGGCGTCAGCACTGGTGGAGCCAACAGTGAGATACTACCTCTGATATGCTGGAATTCTAACTACGCACCGTTATCCGGGCGTAAGACAGTGGCAGGCAGGCAGTTTGACTGGGGCGGTCGCCTCCTAAATGGTAACGGAGGCGTCCAAAGGTTCCCTCAGAGTGTTTGGCAATCACTCGAAGAGTATAAAGGCATAAGGGAGCTTAACTGCGAGATTGACAAATCAAGCAGGAACGAAAGTTGGGCTTAGTGATCCGGCGGCTCAGTGTGGAATGGCCGTCGCTCAACGGATAAAAGGTACTCCGGGGATAACAGGCTTATCTCCCCCAAGAGTCCATATCGACGGGGAGGTTTGGCACCTCGATGTCGGCTCATCGCATCCTGGGGCTGAAGAAGGTCCCAAGGGTTTGGCTGTTCGCCAATTAAAGCGGTACGCGAGCTGGGTTTAGAACGTCGTGAGACAGTTCGGTCCCTATCCTCTGTGGGCGTAGGAGAATTGAGGAGATTTGTCCCTAGTACGAGAGGACCGGGATGAGCAAACCTCTAGTATGCCAGTTGTTCTGCCAAGGGCATTGCTGGTTAGCCAAGTTTGTAAAGGATAAGTGCTGAAAGCATATAAGCACGAAGCCTACTCCAAGAATAGTTCTCCCATCCATTAATGGAGTAAGATCCCATGTAGAACACATGGTTGATAGGTTAGAAGTGTAAGCATAGTGATATGTTTAGCTGACTAATACTAATAGATCGAGGACTTGATTTAATTAGATTGCTACGGAGCTTTGAGAGAATATTTTAAGAAGAAAAATTTTATTAGTTTACGGTGGTTATAGCGAAGGGGAAACACCTGTTACCATCTCGAACACAGAAGTTAAGCCTTTCAGCGCCGATGGTACTGCACTGGTAACGGTGTGGGAGAGTAGGTCGCCACCGTTTTTTTTACGCATCTAAGCAGTTATTAAATTTTAAAGGGATAAAACCGCTTAATTGCAAGAAGATTCTGCATGTAGTAAATTCAAAACTTTCAAAATTATTTTATATTTAATATTTTTAATTGATTTATAAATCAATTTCTGGTAAAAATATAAAACTAATCTATTTAAATGTATTTTAAGAAACTGCTTTGAAAGTGATTGATTTAAGAAATTGCTTATTTTGAAAATTTATTAGAGAAGGGAATATTGTGGAAAAAGGTATGGAGTTAATAAAATCCAAATGTGATAGTAGTAATTTTAAAAAGTTGGTAGAGATTAAAAACATGTATCTTTTCGATTTTATATCAAAATTTGTAAAGTTACTAAACCCGGAATCAATTTTTATCTGCAATGATTCTTCAGAAGATATTCAGTACATAAGAGATAGAGCAATTAAGACAGGCGAGGAAGAGAAACTTACAGTAGAAGGTCATACTGTTCATTTTGACGGGATAAATGATCAGGCAAGAGATAAGAAAAAAACAAAGTTTTTGGTACCAAAAAATATTAATTTTGGAAAAGGTCTTAACACAATAGATAAAAATGAAGGTTTGGATGAGATATATGAAATAATGGATAATATAATGAATGGAAGAGAATTATTTATTTCATTTTTTAGTCTTGGGCCCAATGATTCAAAGTTTTCAATTCCAGCAGTACAATTAACAGATTCAAGTTACGTCGCACATTCTGAAAGTATATTATATAGGCCCGGCTATATTGGATTTATAAAGCTGGGAGATTATGAAAAGTTTTTTAAATTTGTTCATTCAGAAGGAAAGCTGGAAAAATCAGTTAGTGTTAATATTGATAAGAGAAGAATTTATATAGATGTAGAGGAAGATATTGTTTATTCTGCAAATACTCAATATGGCGGTAATACTATTGGACTAAAAAAACTTGCAATGCGCCTGGGAATAAATAAAGCATCCAAAGAAGGCTGGTTGACAGAACATATGTTTCTTTCAGGGATACATGGGCCAAAGGACAGGGTTACATATTTTGCTGGTGCTTTTCCTTCAATGTGCGGCAAGACTTCTACAGCAATGATAACAGGAGAAACGATAGTTGGAGATGATATTGTTTATATAAGAAATATAAATGGCAGGGCGCATATTGTAAATGTAGAAATAGGAGTTTTTGGGATAATAAAGGATATTAACCCAGAAGATGATAAGTTAATATGGACAGCAATCAATAACCCTAATGAAATTATATTTTCAAATGTTCTGGTTACTGAAGAAAAGAATGTTTATTGGATAGGAAAACCAGGAGAAGTGCCCAAGAAAGGTATTAATTACTCAGGTTTATGGGAACCAGAGAAAAGAGACTCTAGTGGAAATGAAATAACACCATCTCATAAAAATGCGAGATTTACAATAAATCTTAAAAATTTCAGCAATATCGATCCTGAATATGATAACCCTGAGGGTGTACAAATTGGAGGAATAATTTATGGTGGGAGGGATTCAGATACATGGGTTCCTGTGCAGGAATCATATGATTGGGTTCATGGCATAGTTACCATGGGGGCATCTATTGAATCAGAAACAACTGCAGCTACTTTAGGAAAAACAGGAGTAAGAACATTCAACCCAATGTCTAATCTTGATTTCCTATCAATTCCTATTGGAAAGTATATAGATATAAATATTAAGTTTGGCCAGGCATTAGAAAATCAACCAAAGATATTCAGTGTAAATTATTTCTTAAAAGGAAGTGATGGAAAATTTCTAAATAAGAAAGTAGACAAGAGGGCGTGGCTTAAATGGATGGAGCTCAGAGTTAATAATGATGTTGGTGCTATTGACATAGAAACAGGGTTTATTCCAAAGTATGATGATTTGAGAGATATATTCAATGAGATTATTAACAGTGAATATAAAATAGAAGATTATAATAAACAGTTCACTTTGAGGATTCCTGAAAATATTTCAAAGATAGACAGAATTCTAAAAATTTATAAAGACTTAGGGAAAGAAACTCCAGAAATTTTGTTTACAATGCTTAGCAAGCAAAAAGAAAAGTTACAAGTGCTAAGAGATAAAAAAGGAGATTATATAACTCCAGAATTATTTTAATAGTAAGTAGTTTAAAAAAAATAAATATTTTAAGCTAACAGGAACTGGTGAATTAATTATCAAATTTATACATTACAAGACCTGTACAAGGTTTTGGATAAAAATAAGTTGACTTCTGGGGCATAATTTTCCCCTTGGTTGATAAATTTTTCAAGTCTCCTACATCAGGAGCATTTAGAATTATTCCAATATCAAATTGTTTGCTATTTATAATTTTAAAAACTTTTTCAATGGAATGAATAAATTGTATATTTTTAATATCGTATTCAGCGAGTAATTTATCCAGAAGTAATTTATGAAGAATGTTTACGTCTAAATTTTCATATTCCAGATCAAGGTTGATAGTTTCTGGATACAAGTCTTTGATATTTGATTTTAAAGTTAAGAAATAAACGTCTTTTTTATTAAAATAAAAACAAAAGCTCTTTTTGTTTTTTAATTTGGAATTTAACATTTTTTTCTTTATTAAATTGCAAGAAGGTGTGTTAAGACTCTCAATATAAAAAGAATCATTAATCTTTTCTAAGATTTTTTTTAATCCCGGGTGGTTTTTAAATTTTATAATTCTGTGAGTTGGATGTATGGAAATGTTTTTTTGATTGCTGGAGATATAAAGAGTTAGGATATAGTCTTCGGGTATACAATCTTTAGATTTATCTTTACCGTGAACTTCTTCCTTAAAAATTCTTGATGTTTCATATCTATGATGCCCATCAGCTATGAGCAAAGTTTTTTCTTTCATTAATTTAATTATATTGTCAATAGTTTTTTTATTATTAATTTTCCAGAGTTTAAATTTCAAGGAAGAGTTATAACCAGCTATTATATTTACAAAAGGTTTTCTTCTTAACTCTTTTTCTAATATATTGTAAATATCCTTACTTGCATCATTGTAAAGCGTGTATATAAGTCCAAAATTAGTTCTACAGTTTTTAAGTAAACTTAACCTGTCCTGTTTGGGCTTTAGAAGGGTTTTTTCATGGCGTAATATAGTTCCCTTATTATAAGGTTCAATCTTTGTTAAGCCTACCAGCCCTAAAATACTTTTTTGTTTATTTTCATCTATAAATCCTTCTTCAAGTATGTAAAAACATTCTTCTCTATCTTGCTTTAAAATATCATTTTTTAACCAGTTTTCAAGGGTATCTTTTGCTATTGTATACTTATCTTTATTATTTTCTTCATCTGGTAGGATAAGATTAACAATATTGTAGGTATTTGATTTTTTTAGCTTGTCCTTAAGCTCGGGTGATATAACATCGTAAGGAGGAGAGATTGTATTGGATATATCAGTAATTCTTTCCTGATTATAAAATAACCCATTAAAAGGTAATATATCTACCATGTTCTTTCCTGTTTTATTTTTTTACTTTTATTAATTTTGATTATGCAATTTAGATCTAAAATAAATTACAGCTATATAAATATAAAATTAATCTAAAATAATATCAACACTAAACAATACTTGGTCTGAATTATTGTATAATAAAAGGACGCAAAAAAAAGATTTTTATGAAATTTTCTTGGATTGTAAAATTGAAATTGATTAATATTTTAAAGTGATATAATAAATCTTATGATTTTTGGGTTATTATTACAAGTTCTGTTTGATGAAAGATTGTTAAATGAAAATAGATATTGTTAAAAATGTTTTAAAATATAATAAAGATGAGGCGGATAAGAATAGAAAAATCTTTAAAAAAAATAATATTTTAGTATTTAATTTGCTTTCTTCTCCTGGTGCAGGAAAAACATCTCTGATAATAAAAACCATTGAGAAGATCGGTGACAGAAAAAGGATTGGTGTAATTGAAGGAGACATAGCATCTACGCATGATTCTAAAAAGATTAAAAAATATATAAATAATGTTGTACAGATAAATACGGGGGGGACCTGTCACTTAAATGCTTCAATGGTCGCAAAAGCAATTGGGAAATTAAAACTGGAGGAATTGGATATTATTTTTATAGAAAATGTTGGGAATTTAATATGTACAGTTGGTTTTGATCTTGGTGAGGATTTTAAAGTAGTTATTTCATCTGTTAACGAAGGTGATGATAAGCCTTTAAAGTACCCTCCTATATTTATAAAAAGTAACTTAGTAGTATTAAACAAAATTGATATGCTGGAAGTAAGTGATTTTAACAGCAATTTCTTTAGCAGGAAAGTGAAAGAATTAAATCCTGAAGTAAAAATTATAAAGTTATCTTGTTTGGCTGGTAAAGGTTTAAATGAGTGGGTAGACTGGGTAATTGATAAAAGCTAAACTATTATATTTATTGTTACATAATAGCAACAAACTTATTACAAAGCTATTACAAAGTTGTTGACATTGACAGATATAAATGATAAATATTAACTTATCTAAGAACTTTTTATGTTCTCAGGTAAAGAATAATTAAAATAATTATTACAGGAGGGAGATTATATGCTTTATAAGATCCTGAAGAAAGAGAATTATACAGATTTTGTAGAAAAGTTAATCTCTGAGTACGAGTTTATTGGACCAAAGAAGAAAGATAAAGTATTCCATGATTTTGTCCCCATTAAAGATTTAAGAGAGCTGGATACTGATTATAAGAAAACCACGATTGCACCTGCAAAAAAACTGCTTTTTCCTCCGACTGAAGAGTTAGTAGAATATGAAGTAGGAGATGTTATAAAAGTTAAACCATTGGTTGAAAGTAGTGAGAAAATTTTATTTGGAATTGATGCCTGTGATATTAACGGAATGAATTTTATGGATTGGATTTTCTCAACAGAATTTATTGATGAGAATTATTTTGCAAAAAGAAGGAAATTAATAGTAATTGGTAAAGATCGTGAGCCTTCAGAAACATGCTTTGCTCTAAGCATGGGAGCAGAATACGCAAAAGATGGATTTGACATTTTTTTGACTGAACTTGAAGACAGATATTTTTTAAGAATTGCAACTTCAAAAGGAAATGAAATTACTGAAAAATTTGCAAGAATTCAGGATGCAACAGATAGTGACTTCAGAGATTATGATAAGTTTATGGATGATTACAGGAGTAAATTTAAATTAAAAATTAATATTGATAATTTTTATGATGACTTTGAATTTATCTATAGTAATGAGAAATATTGGGAAGAAGCTTCAAAAAATTGTTATAGCTGCGGTTCATGTAATCTAGTATGTCCAACATGTTTTTGCTTTAATGTAAAAGATGATATGCAGCTTAATCTAAAAGTAGGAAATAAAATGAGAGAATGGGATTCATGTATGATACCAGAATATGGATTGGTTGCAGGCGGACATAATTTTAGACCTACAAAAGAAAATAGATTAAAACAGAGATACAGATGCAAATTAAAGACATTTGTTGACAAATATGGGAAGTATGCCTGTGTTGGATGCGGCAGATGCATTGAGGCATGCCTGGCTAAAATTAATATTGTAGAAGATGTTAATTCAGTTAAGAAAGAGGTGAGTGCTTAGATATGGTTTTAGATATAAAAGAAAATAAAAGTAAAAGCACAATATATGTTCCAGATATTGCTACAATTAAAAAAGTAGAAAAGTTAAGCCCTATTGAAAAACTATTTACAATAGTTTTTGATGATCCAAAAAAACAGGAAGAATTTTCTTTCAGGCCGGGACAGTTTGTTGAATTAACTGTTTTTGGATTAGGCGAAGCTCCTTTTTCAATACCTTCTTCTCCAAATAACAAAAAGTGTTTCCAGCTTTGTGTACGTGACATAGGAAATGTGTCGGGTGCGCTTCACAGAATGGATGCAGGCTCAAAAATTGGTATTAGGGGACCATTCGGGAAGGGCTATTTTCCTTATGATAAGATGAGGAATCAAAATATTTTAATTGTAGCTGGTGGATTAGGGTTAGCACCAGTTATGTCGCTTATAGACTATATTTTAGAAGATAGGAAAAACTATAAAGAGTTAAACCTTGTATACGGAGCATTAGATCCCGAAAGCATAATTTTTAAGGATCGTGTAAAAGAATTTGAAAAAAGGAAGGATATAGATATTCATTTAACTGTTGACAATACAGATGCTAGTTGGAAAGGAAATGTAGGAGTTGTAACTAAATTAATTCCAGCGATAGAGTGTGTTCCTGAGGAAACATTTGCAGTTGTATGCGGTCCTCCAGTAATGTATAAATTTGTAGTAAAAGAGCTGGAAAAGAAAAATTTAAGACCTGAGAATATTTATCTTTCACTGGAGAGAAGGATGGAATGCGGGGTTGGGAAGTGTAATCATTGCCATATAGGTGACAAGTTAGCTTGTGTTGATGGTCCTGTATTTAGTTTATGGGAAATTAGGAATTTAAAGGAGGCTATATAATGAGTAAGCCAAAAGTTGGAATATTTGGATTTACTGGTTGTGGGGGTTGTCAGTTAGAAATATTAAATTTAGAAAATTATATACTGGATTTGGTAGGAGCAATTGATATTGTTCATTTTACCGAAGCAATAACTGAACATAGCGATAATTATGATATTGCACTGGTTGAAGGAGCAATCACAACAAAACATGGTGTGGAACGAATTGAAAAAATTGGAAATATCGCAAAGATAATAGTAGCTATTGGTTCCTGTGCTTGTAATGGCGGCTTAAACTGTCTTAAAGACTTGTATGGGCTTGAAAAAGCTAAAGAACTTGTGTATGGAGATAAAAAGGACTGGATTGGTTCCATAGAAGTCAAACCGGTTGATGCATATGTTAAAGTTGATTATTATGCAAGAGGATGTCCGGCTAATAGATTTGAAATAGTAGATATTATAAAAGCTTTAATTGTTGGTAAAAAGCCAGAAATTCCAAATTATCCTGTATGTGTAGAATGTAAGAGAAATGGCAATACCTGTGTTTACGAACTAGGCATGACCTGCATGGGCCCAGTTATAAGAGCTGGGTGTAATTCGAGATGCCCAAACAGCGGTGCAGGATGTGATGGCTGCAGGGGGCCAATTGATGATCCAAATATAAATGCTGAGAAGGATTTACTTGCAGAATACGGGCTAACTGTTGAAGATATTATGCAGCAATTCAGTTTATACAATGCCTACAGGGGTAAAGGAATTAAACAAAAGATTATGTAAAAATTTGGAGGTTATTTGATATGGCAAATACTTTTAGCATAGAAGAAAAATTAGTATCAAGAGTAGAAGGTCACGGTGATCTAGTTTTAGATGTTAAGAATAAAAAGATAGAGAAATTAATATTTAGAATTCCAGAGGCGCCAAGATTTTTTGAGGCAATGCTGGTTGGAAGAAAATATGATAAGCCGTCACATATTACGTCAAGAATATGCGGTATCTGTTCTGTTGCACATACCCTTGCTTCCATAAAAGCAACAGAGGCTGCCCTGGATATTAAACCATCTGGTCAAACTATAAAACTAAGAAAACTTATAATGCATCATGAATGTGTCCAAAGTAATGTTTTGCATGTGTATTTTTTAGCAGCACCAGACTTTTTTGGTGTAGGAAGTGTTTTTCCGTTAATTAAAACTCATCCTGAAGTTGTAAACATTGCTCTAAGAGCTAAAATGATGGCTAATGAAATGGTTAGAATTATTGGCGGAAGAGCGGTACATCCTATTAGAACTGTAGTTGGAGGATTTACAAAGCTTCCAACAATGGAAGAAATGGTAAAAATGAAGGAAATGCTCAAGGCAAGCTATCCAGATTTTGAGAAATCTTTAGAAGTATTCAAAACAATAAAACTGCCTGATTTTGAAAGAGAAACAGAGTATATTTCCATAACTGATCCAACGGAATATGCTTTATACGATGGTAACATTAAATCAACTGATGGATGGGAAATTGATGATCAGGATTACTTGAGTAAAATAAATGAAAAAGTTGTTCAGCATTCTACTGCTAAACATTGCTGGTCTTCAAGAGATGCCTATTTTGTAGGCGCACTTGCGAGATTTAATAATAATTATGATCAGCTGTCAGATAATGCTAAAGAATACGCACAGGAATTAGGATTAAAAGCTCCATGTTACAATACTTTTATGAATAATATTGCGCAGTTTGTAGAAGTTGTTCACAGTGTTGATGATAGTATTAAAATAATTGATGAGCTAATGGAAACCGGCCTTGATGAAGATAAAGCAATGGCAGAAATTAAAGTAAAGGCTGGAAGAGGAGTAGGTGTTAACGAAGCTCCAAGAGGACTGCTTATTCATGATTACACTTATGATGAAAACGGAAAGGTTGAAAAAGCTAATCTGATAATTCCTACTAACCAAAATTATGCAAATATTGAAAAAGATATGCAGGCATTGGTTCCAACTATTATTGATAAGTCTGAGGATGAAATAAAACTGGGTTGCGAGATGATGATTAGAGCTTATGATCCGTGTATATCATGTTCAACTCATTTCTTAAATATTAAGCTGGTAAATAAAAGTTAGTGTTAATTTATTAAAAGGATTTTAGTAACAACACTGATTATAAAAATTGTAGTATTGCCAAAGCCAATATAATAATTATTGACTTTGGCAATATTTTTTGTCTGGTGATAATATTAGGATAAAAATTGTAAAGAAATTAAGATATTAAACATTAAAAAGAGGAGTTTGAATGGACTTAGAAGGAAAAGTAGTAATAGTAACCGGTGGTTCAAGTGGATATGGAAAAGGTATAGCAGGAGCATTAAAAAATAAGGATTCCAAAGTTTGGATTGTGAGCAGAAATGAAGATAGCTTAAAAAAAGCAGCAAGTGAATTAGAGGTTAATTACATTACTGGTGATATAACAAAATCTAAGGATTGGGATAATATAGTTAAAAAAATAATGGATCAGGAAGGAAGAATAGACATATTGGTCAATAATGCAGGAGGCGGAATAGCCATAAAACCTATTGTGGAGCAGACAGATGAAGAAATAGATGAATCCATAAAAGTTAATTTATTGGGCCATGTCTATGGCATAACGAGAATAGCGAAAATAATGATAGAACAAAGGTCTGGAATTATTATAAATATAAGCAGTGTTTGTGCTGAACATGCATGGCCGGAGTGGTCAGTATATTCAGCAGCAAAAGCAGGAATAGAACAATTAGCAAGATCATTGCATAATGAATTTAGAGAGCATAATGTGCATATTACAACTGTAACACCTTCATGGGGTGCTACAAAATTTGCAGCTTCTTGTGATTTACCAAAGTACCCGGAAGATGTTGAGAAAAGAATTATGCAGCCTAAAGAAATGGGTGATGTTATTGTTAAAATATGTACGATACCAGATCATCTGGTTATACCTAAATTCCGCATTCAACCAATGGTTCAGAAAATTAATCCAATGTAATTAAATTAGCTAATTAAATTACAGACACTTAAAAATTGTGACAATTACTCAAAAGGTGTTACTATATATTGTATTGCTGATAGTAGAGTAACCTGCAAAATGGTTTAATTCGGAATGTTAGCAGTTGGTTGTAAATATGGGTCATAAATAAGATTAAGGATTAAAAAATGGGTTTTTTGCTTTATTATCAGTATATTATTCTGTTTGTACTGAGCCTGATGCTACTGAATACGGTAATTAATAATTTCGTTTTTAAAAATGTAGAGAATTATTCTTTAACTGGCCAAGTTTTAAAAAATCCTCCGCTCATATCAATTTTAATTCCCGCAAGAAATGAAGCTGGAAACATTTCAATTTGTTTAAAATCGCTTTTAAAGCAGGATTATCCAAATCTTGAGATAATTGTTCTTAATGATAATTCAACTGACGGGACAAGCAAAGTGGTAAAAGTGATTGCTGAAAAAGACAACAGGGTCAGATTGGTAGAAGGCGCTCCCTTGGAAGATGGATGGATTGGTAAAAATTTTGCGTCTCACCAGCTTGCAAAGTATGCAAAAGGTGAATATTTTATTTTTACAGATGCAGACACCTTGCATTTCCCAAAAACTATATCAAGCGCTTTTGGCGCACTCATTACCACAAAAGTAGACGCACTCTCAATATACCCAAGACAGATAATGGTTACTTTTGCTGAGAGAATGACAGTACCAATAATAAATATTGCACTTCAATGTTTTATACCTTTTATACTTATAAAGAAAAGTAAGAGCCCTTTATTCTGTACTGCAATAGGACAGTTCATGATGTTTAAAAGGGAAGCTTATGAAAAAATAGGCGGATATGAATCAATTAAAGGAAATATGGTTGATGATATCCAGATTTCCAAGAGAGTAAAAAAATCGGGATATAAGTTTATGGTATTTGATGGAAGGAATACTATCTATTGCAGGATGTATAAGAGTTTGAAAGGAGTAATAATAGGCCTGGCAAAAAGCATATATCCAGCGTTTAATGGCAACATAGTAGCATTATTTTCATTTACTGGTTTACTTACTGCAACGCTTCTTATTCCTTTTATGCTTCTTCCATTAGGAGCTTTTTTATTCGACTGGCCCGTTGCTATTATCAGATTAATAATTTTTCAGATTATTATTGTACTGGCGATAAAGACGATATTTGCAATAAAATATAAACAAAGAATGCTTGATATACTTCTTTCACCGGTATCCATGGCTATAATGGATGCCCTTATTTTTGTATCTTTTTTCCAGGCCAAGTATGGAGAAGGCCTTTCATGGAAGGGAAGAGTATATGATGTTTCAGGAAATGATAAAACAAAACTGGTAAGGGAAAATTCCTGGATAAATTAATTTTCTAATTCTGATTATATTATCTTAACTTTGGAGTAAACAAGTCTATAATAAGCATATGCTTATATCCTAATTAATATTTGAAAGTCTTAGAATTGATTGCAATAAAGCAAATTTTAAGCTGACATCGGGTTTTAATAGTAAAATACCCATTTAATGTCACGGATTAATTTAAGGTTGGAAGAGGGGGACATTCCTTGACCTATGCACTGGCCCAGGTACCCAAGCAATTAAGTTATCAAATTTAGACTTTATTGTAACAGTCACAGATATTTCAGCCTCAGCAATAGAAAAGGTAAGAACACTGTCAGATACAGTAGAATTTATAAATGATTCGATTGATGTCTTATTATATTTATCTTCTTCAACTTCATTCTTCATAGTATCTTTAAAATATTAATCATTAATTTTGAAGGTATAGTTTTTAAATCCATATTTTTTAATTAATAAAT
This sequence comes from Actinomycetes bacterium, assembly GCA_030609215.1. GTDB lineage: Bacteria > Actinomycetota > Humimicrobiia > Humimicrobiales > Humimicrobiaceae > JADHVM01. Next base: position 13,520 of record JAUWCR010000009.1, read on the forward strand.
CTTCAATATTTTTGATTTTATTATTTATATCAAAAAATAAGTGACTCTTGCAGCTACAATCGGAACAACCGAAGTGATTTATTGGGTAGGTTAAAGAATTG
>JAUWCR010000121.1 GCA_030609215.1 Actinomycetes bacterium
AATGAAGATTTTTGATCTGGTTGATTATATTGGAAAAAGGGATAAAAATAATGCAATAAGAGCATTAAAATATATTATTAGCGAGGGACAGAGTTTGTTAGGGCTTATTGTTCTTATTCATAGAATGTTTAAAGCATTTCTGTATATTAAATTTGATGGTTCCAGGCAGGAAGTAAAAGACTATATTTATAATAATATAAACGGCCCGCCTTTCTTTATAAATAAAATCATTAACAAGTATGTAAAATATAGCAAAAATTACACGGAAGCAGAGATCGCTAGAATTTTCAATATATTAAATGACTTTGATATTAACTTTCGTAAAGGTGATACTAAGAATATAAATTTAGTAAAAAAGCTAATAGCTCAGATTATTATTGGGCCAGGAAGCTTACTTTGATTTCTCTGATTTTTTAGGTTCCTCTGATTTCATTGAATTTAACAGTTTGGAAACTTTTGATTTTTTGTTAGCAGCAAAATTTTTATGAACTGTATTTTTTTTAGCAGCCTTGTCAAGAGCTTTGAAAAGTAATTTTGAATCTTTACTGGCTTCTTCTATTTTATTATCTTTAACAGATTGAATAAATTTATTATTTAGAGTTTTAATTTTACTCTTTAGTGCTTTGTTTTTTTCTCTTCTTTTTATATTCTGTCTATCTCTTTTAATCTGAGACTTAATATTTGGCATTAATTATTACCTCCTGAAATCACAATTTTCTACGAGGAGTTATTTTAACACTTTTTTTAAAAAATAAAAATATTTATTATAATTATAGTTTAAATGATATAATACGCTTCTTTAAGACTGTTTAAAAATAATTATTGGTGAATATGGATACAAATGAGGATTACTTATTTTCAAGAAAGAGAATTCTTAGTGTAACATTCATTGTAATTCTGGCCATATTGCTTTCCAAGATATCAGGGCTTGTAAGAGATCAGATAATGGCAGGTTATTTTGGGATAAGCTATGAAACTGATGCTTTTAATTGGGCACTTTTTATTCCTAATCTCTTTAAAATAATATTTGCTGAATCATTAATTACTGCTGCTTTTATTCCAATTTATTCAATATATCTTAAAGAAAAAAAGAAGGATGAGCTAAAAACATTTGTAAATTCAGTTATAAATATTATTATAATTGTTTTTACAGTGGTTTCTATTGTTTTGTTTATTCTTTCTCCCCAGATAGGAATTTTGCTTTCAAATGTTGCAAACAATCAGTTAGATGTTGCTAAATTTGTTATCATGAATAGAATTATGATATTTTCACTTGTAATGTTAAGTTTATCAGGACTGGCCACAGGTATTTTAAATTCACATAATATTTTTACTGCTCCTTCACTTGCTCCTTTTGTGTTAAATATATTTATTATTATTTCAGTTATAATCTTTTACACAAAATTTGGGATAATAAGCATGGCTATTGGTGTGATCATGGGATCAGTTATGCATTTGGCTATACAACTGCCTCAGGTTAGAGTTTCGAAGATTAGGTATAGGTTAAAAATAGATTTTAAAAACAAGGCAGTAAAAGAAATCTTTTCTCTTATGATACCTATTCTATTAAGTCTTGGAGCAGTTCAGCTTAATAATAGTGTTGATAAATTCTTTGCTCTCAATCTGGGAGCTGGAAACACAACTGCTCTTGATCTTTCATGGAGAGTTGCTAATCTGCCGCTGGGTGTATTTTCAGTAGCAATAATAACTGTTCTGTATCCATTAATTTCAAGACAGGCTGCAGATAAGGATATGAAAGGCTTTAGAGAAAGCTTTTCGCTTGGGATCAGGGAAATTGGTTATATCATAATTCCTGCAGCAACAGGACTGGTTATCTTAAGCCATCCGATAATAAGATTATTGTTTGAGCATAATAATTTTAGTGCTGCTGACACAGATAAGGTTGCATATATTTTAATTTTTCATAGCTTAGGGCTTATCTTTTTTGGCTTTCTTATGATACTGAACAGATTTTTTTATGCTTTCAAAAATGTGAAAACGCCTCTTAAGGTAGCAGGTACCTCGATTGCGGTAAATTTATTATTAGACTGGATGCTAATAAAATATATGGATGTAGGAGGACTGGCTTTATCAACATCACTTGTAGCTTTATTTAATGTTGCAGTACTTGTTATTATCTTAAGAAAGAAGGTAGGGAATCTTGGTGGTAAAAGAATAGTTAAATCTTATGGCAAAATTCTTGCTTCATCAGCTATAATGGGAGTTGTTATATACTTTTTATGGAGATATCTTAATGGCTTTACTTACAATAGTTTATGGTCTTTAATATTATTTCTACTTGGGGTGATGGTAGCTGGAGCTGGAATTTATATATCCTGTACTATTTTATTTAAAATGGAGGAAATAAAATTTGTATTGAATTTATTTAAGAGAATTAAAAAAAGTTAGCAGTATTAAAATTAATTATCTCTAAGAATTATTGTAATGTAACTTTTTTAATTTATATTAGTACTTCTTTTATGCTAAATTACTCTTTAGAATATATTAATCTATTAAATTATGACAGATAGCAAGTTAATCCGAAACTTCTCAATAATAGCTCATATTGATCATGGTAAATCTACGCTTGCAGATAGAATTTTAGAGCTTACTCAGACGGTCAGCCGGAGGGAAATGCTTGACCAGTATCTGGATGATATGGATCTTGAAAGAGAACATGGTATTACTATAAAAGCTCGTGCGGTCAGGGTGTTATATAATTGCAAACTGGATGGAAAGCAGTATATATTTAATTTAATAGATACTCCAGGTCATGTTGATTTTAGTCACGAAGTTTCTCGAAGTCTTGCTGCATGTGAAGGAGCAATTCTTATTGTAGATGCAGCCCAGGGGATACAGGCACAAACACTAGCTAATGTATATTTAGCAATTGATAACAAACTCGAAATAATACCAGTTATAAATAAAATAGATTTAAAAAGCGCAAGACCCGAGGAAGTTAGAAATGAATACGGGAAAATACTTGGGGTAGAAAAAAGTAAAATCTCTGAGATCAGTGCAAAAACAGGGCAGGGGGTTCGTGAAATATTAGATAGGATAGTTATTGATATACCACCCCCAGAAGGCAGGTTAGAAAGTCCTCTTCAGGCTTTAATATTTGATTCCCAGTATAATCCATACAGAGGTGTAATTGTTCTTGTCAGGGTTGTTAATGGCATAATAAAAGCAGGAATGAAAATAAAGTTTATGGGTGAAAAAACAGATACTATAGTTGAAGAAGTGGGAGTATTTGCTCCAAAGATGATAAAAAAGGAAAGCTTGAGTATGGGGGAAGTAGGATATATTATTACTGGGATTAAAGAAGTTGAAGGTATTGTGGTTGGAGATACTGTAACTTCTTTTGAGGAACCTGCAAGGACAAATCTTCCAGGTTATAAAAAACCCAAGCCTATGGTATATTGTGGACTTTTCCCACTGCAAGGTGGAGATTATGAGAATTTAAGGGATGCCCTTGGTAAACTATCCCTAAACGATTCTTCACTTGATTTTGCTCCTGAAGTATCTACAGCATTAGGATTTGGATTCAGATGTGGATTTTTAGGGCTTCTTCATATGGAAATTGTGAAGGAGAGGCTGGAGAGAGAATATGATTTAAAATTAATTACGACTTCCCCAAATGTTGCATATGAAATTATTAAAAGTGATGGCAGCACTATGGAAGTTAAGAGACCATCAGACTTTCCATCTGAAGAAAAAATATTGGAGATAAGAGAACCTTTTGTTGAAGCTACTATCATAACTCCCAAGGATTATATTGGTGATGTTATGAATCTTGCGAACAGTAGAAGGGGGAATTTTATGGATATGCAATATCTATCAGTAGAAAGAGTAGAGATTAAATATTTGCTTCCACTTTCAGAGATAATTGTAGACTTTTTTAATCTTCTAAAAACAGTTACCTCCGGGTTTGCCTCCCTAGATTATGAGATATTGGATTACAGGCACTCTGATTTAGTAAAGCTTGACATACTGGTAGCAGGCAAAAAAATAGATGAATTATCGATCATCACTCATAAGGAAAAAGCTTATCGTCTTGGAAGAGCTCTTACGGTTAAACTCAGAAAGTTGATTTCAAGGGAAAATTTTGAGGTATCAATACAGGCTGCTATTGGAAAAAGGATAATAGCAAAGGAAAGCCTGGCTCCATATAGAAAAGATGTAACATCAGGGCTTTACGGTGGTGATATTACAAGGAAGAGGAAAGTTTTAGAAAAGCAAAAAAAAGGAAAGAAAAAGATGAAAAAAATTGGAAAAGTAAGCATTCCAGATGAAGCTTTTATGAGTTTTTATGAGATAGATACGACAAAATGATTTTTAATATAGAAAAATGATATAAAAGATATAAAAGAATATTGAATTCCTTTTTTATATTTTTAATTTTAATTCTTCTATTTCTTCTGATATCTTTTCAAGAGAATCAAAGATACAATCAATTGTCTTGTCAGTGAAATTGCTTTGATTAAGATTTAGATCCATGCCTGATTCCAAGAATTTTAATTCACTTCTAACAATAAACCTCTGACATTTTATATATTTACTTAAATTGCTCATATTTAATAACTTTTTAAAAATAATTATTAATCAACATATTATATCAAAATATATTTAAAAATATATATTTGATTATCAATTATGATGATAAATGATAATCAAAAATAATTTAAATTAGGTATTGACAAGCAATTATACGGGTATATAATATATTATGATAATCATTATCATTATCATTTAATAAAAAGGGTAGTATGACAAGATGAGCGATAATAGCAATATTTCAGATTACTTGGTAATAAAATTAAAAGATAATGGATATAAGCTAACAAAATCAAGAAAAGCTATCCTGAATTTATTTATGGAAAATTTACAGGAAAAAAGTGCTGAGGAGCTGTAC
>JAUWCR010000064.1 GCA_030609215.1 Actinomycetes bacterium
GATCTATTTAGAAAACTAATAGATCTGGGTACCCATTTTATTATTCCTGCAAAAAAGAATAATGAAATACTTACTGATATGAAAGGGCTAGCAAAAATAAAAGGATATAGTAAGGCTACCGGGAAAAAAGGTGAGCTGGTAAAGGGCTTTTCGGGTCTTACCACTCTATCAAGTTGCCTTTACAAATTAAATGGAATACTCACAGAGGATGGCCATGGATTTATTACAAGCTTAAAAGTAAATACCAAAGGTAGACTTGCTAAAACTTACAACCTATATTCCAGGCGATGGGATATAGAAAATTATGGGTTCAGAGAACTTAAGCAGTACTGGGGTCTTAAAAAGCTTCCCGGAAAGAAATTCAATACTGTATATATGCATACTTTCCTAATACTTGTAATGTTTAATACAGTGGAGGCATATAAATCAAATAAGAAAGATAAATTTATCCAGAAAGGTTTTAAAAGTTTAGTTAAAGCTAATTTTAACTACACTGATCAATTGATAATATACAGAGACGGCTATGTTGGAATATTTTCACTGGAAGAATTCTTGCTGCTTATGGATCTGCCTCCACCATCCGAAGAAGCAGTATTTAGGATAATAAAATATCCACAAGGTAAAGGAAAACTCTGGTAATATTTTCCTTTTAGGGAAAGCACACTCAATTTAACTGATTAGAAATTATTTTAATAAAATCATCTTCTGATTTTAATTTATATAATAATTTTTCATTGAAATTCTAACGATGTCCAACATTATCATTGGAATTTACTATTTTATTTGAGATATTTACTGAATTATAGTCTATTAAAGAGAATTAATCCTAAATTACTGTTCTATCTAAGAGTGTTTGCTCATTAAAATAGATTATGTTAAACTTTAACGTTGAAATTACACACACTACTTACAGCATTATGGTGATTTTTTACGATTGTTAAAGTAGTGGAGGAAAAACCATAATATTAAGGAGGAAAAATTTTGAGTATCGTAACTATGAAACAGCTATTAAAAGTGGGAGTTCACTTCGGTCATCAAAGTAGTAAGTGGAATCCAAAGATGAAAAAATATATATATGCTGAAAAGAACGGTATATATATCATTGACCTACAGCAAACTTTACAATTAATTATCGAGGCTCACGAGTATATAAAAGAAATTGTAGCAAATGATGGAGTAGTTTTATTTGTAGGTACTAAAAAACAAACCCATGATATAACTGAGAATTATGCTAAAGAATGTGAAATGCCATATGTAAAAAATAGATGGTTAGGAGGAACTCTTACTAATTTTAATACTATTATTGGTAGAACTAATAGAATTGAAGAAATAGAAGAAATGGAAAAATCAGGGATATTTGATAAGTTACCAAAGAAGGAAGTTATAGGCATCAGAAAGGAATACGATAAACTAATTTACAATATGGGTGGAATAAGAAATATGAAAAAATTGCCTGATGTTTTATTTATTATTGATCCAAACAAAGAAGATATAGCAGTAAATGAAGCTATAAAGTTAGGAATACCAATTGTGGCAATAACTGATACAAATTGTGACCCTGATAAAGTTGATTTTATTATACCTGGCAATGATGATGCAATAAGGTCCTGCAGTCTTATAACAAGCGTAATATGCGAAGCAGTTAAAAAAGGTAAAGAGCAAAAAACTAAAATTGATAAAAGTCCAAGAAGAATAAAAGTAAAGAGTAAAGTAGAAGAAAAAGAAAAAAAAGTAAAAAAAGATAAAGATGAAGAAGAAAAAAAGTAACAATAAAATTAGTAAATGAATAAAAAGATCACCAGTAAAGAAAATAAATATTAGGGGGAATTAATGAAAATAAATGCTGATATGGTAAAAAAGCTAAGAGAAGAAAGCGGAGTTGGAATGATGGACTGCAAGAAAGCTCTTGTAGAATGCAACGGAGATTTTAAGAAGGCTGGTGAATATTTAAGGGAAAAAGGAATTTTAAAAGCTTCTAAAAAATCAACAAGAGCTACCAGAGAGGGTGTAATAGACAGTTATATACATCTTGGTTCAAAATTAGGTGTATTGCTTGAGATTAATTGTGAAACTGACTTTGTAGCAAGAAATGATGTTTTTAAAAATTTGGCGCATGATATTTCTCTACATATTGCTGCAGCCGCACCATTATATGTATCAAAAGATGATGTGCCCAGTGAAGTGATTGAAAAAGAAAAGGAAATATATAAAAAACAGGCATTAAATGAAGGAAAACCAGAAAAAATTATTGATAAAATTGCCGAAGGTAAAATAAAAAAATATTATGAAGAAAATTGTTTGCTAAATCAGATTTTTGTAAAAGATAATAATATTACAATTGAAGAATTTATTAAGCAGAATATTGCAAAAATAGGAGAGAATATAGTAATCACAAGATTTACAAGATATGTTTTAGGAGAGAAAGGCTGATATCTAAAAGTATATTTATGAATTTATAAATATCATATGTATTAGTAAAATTAAATAATGAAAAAACCAAAGTATAAAAGAGTTCTATTAAAAATAAGCGGAGAAGCATTATTAGGCAAATCTAATTATGGAATTGATACAAATGTTATGGATAATATTTCTGCACAGATAAAAGAGGTAGTAGAGATGGGAGTAGAAATTGCAGTTGTTGTTGGTGGTGGAAATTTCTGGAGAGGTGTTTCTGCAAGTTCAAACGGTATGGATAGGACTACAGCGGACTATATCGGAATGCTTGCTACTATCATGAATGCATTAGGACTTCAAAACGCTTTGGAAAAGAGAGAGATTTGGACTAGAGTTCAAACTTCAGTATCTATGCAAGAAATTGCAGAACCTTTTATTAGAAGACGTGCCATAAGACATCTTGAAAAAAGAAGAGTAGTTATATTTGCTGGAGGTACAGGTAATCCTTATTTTACAACTGATACTGCAGCTGCATTAAGAGCTCTTGAAATAAATGCAGAGATTATTTTTAAAGGAACTAAAGTTGACGGTGTTTATGATAAGGACCCTAAGAAATTCAAGGATGCAAAAAAGATTGATAAGATTAATTATTTAGAAGTACTGAAAAAAAACTTAAGAATTTTAGATTCTACGGCAACTTCTCTATGCATGGAAAATAATTTATCTATTATAGTATTTGATATAACAAAATATGGAAATATAAAAGGTGTTATATTGGGAGAAAAAATTGGTACTTTAATTATGAAGGGGTGATTGAAATTAAAGATAAAATAATTTTTAATACAGAAAATAAAATGAAGCAATCTCTAAATAGCACACAACATGAATTTAATACAATAAGGACCGGCAGAGCTTCAGCAGCACTTCTTGATAGAATTTTTATTGATTATTATGGTAGTAAAACTTCGTTAAAGCATATTGCAAATGTAAGTATACCTGAAACAAGGTCAATAATAATTTCTCCATATGAGCCAAAATTTTTAAATGAAATTGAAAAACAGATATTGGCTTCTGACTTAGGAATAAATCCTACTAATGATGGGAAAGTAATAAGGCTTGCAATTCCTCAATTAAACGAAGAAAGACGTATAGAGCTGGTTAAAATAATTAAAAAAATTTCTGAAGATGGAAAAGTTTCTATAAGGAACATAAGAAGAGAAGTAAATGATGAAATAAAAAAAATGGAAAAAAGAAGTGATCTTACAAAAGATGATAGAGTAGATCTACAAGAAAAAGTTCAGAAAATAACAGATAAATATATTGATAAAATTGATGAATCGTTGTCTTTAAAAGAAGAAGAAATTATGGAAGTGTAGGTAAATATTTTGAATTCTATTTCTTCTAGTTCAGATTCACTAGCAGTTCCTACTGTAAGTGAATTGAAAAAAAATAAAATTCCTTTCCACGTAGCAATTATAATGGATGGAAATGGCCGATGGGCATTAAAGAGAAATCTTCCCAGAATAAGCGGCCACAGAAAAGGAGTGATTGTTCTTAAAAATATTGTAATTACCTGTAAAGAATTAGGGATTAAATATCTTACTGTCTATTCTTTTTCAAGTGAAAACTGGCAAAGACCTAGAATTGAAGTTAAAAATTTAATGGTGTTATTTTTAGATTCTATTAAAAGAGAACTGGAAGATCTAAATAAAAATGGAGTTAGATTAAAATTAATAGGGCAGAGAGAAACAATACCTGCAAAAATTCTTAAAACCTTTGAATATAGTGAACAGAAGACAAAAAATAACAAAGAGCTTTTTTTAAATATAGCATTTAATTACGGTTCCAGGCAGGAAATAATAGATGCTGTAAAAAAATTATATATTGCTGCTAGAAATAATTTTATTAACATTGATAATATAGACGTAAAAACTTTTTCAAAATTTTTATATACTGAAGATTTTCCAGATCCTGATTTATTAATAAGGACAAGTGGGGAAAGTAGAATAAGTAATTTCATGCTTTGGCAAATTGCTTATACTGAACTTTACTTCACAAAAACTCTTTGGCCTGATTTTAGTAAAAAGCATTTTTTAAAGGCCATATATAATTTTCAAAGAAGAAGTAGAAGATTTGGTAAGTTATAATTATTCTTATGGATATTTTCAAAGTTTTTCTTCAATATATTCTTGCTATTTTTGGACTTTCATTAATTATTTTTGTCCATGAACTAGGTCATTTTATCTTTGCAAGGATAAGTGGAATGTATGTGTCTGATTTCTTCATTGGCTTTGGTCCAAAACTTTTTAAATTTAAATCAAAAAGCGGGACAAACTATGGGGTAAATATAATCCCAATTGGAGGATATTGCAAGATATTAGGAATGACCAGAAGCGAGGATATTTCAGAAGATAAAAAGGATAATGCTTTTTTTAATAAACCTTTTTTTAAAAAGTTTCTCACCATTATTGGTGGAGTTGGAATGAACGTAGTATTTACCGTAATTTTAATTGGAATTTTTCTTAGCATGGGAGTTTTTACTTATATTAATGTTGTTGATTATATAGAACCAGGTACACCTGCAGAAATTTGTGGAATTAAAGAAGGTGATAAAGTAATTGCATTAAATAATGAGATTATAGAAAGCTGGGAGGATTTTTCAGATTCAACAAAGAGTCATCCAGATGAAAAAGTTATTTATACAGTTGTTAGAAATGGTGAAGAAATTAAAATTAAAGTAGAGTTAGGGAATGTAAATAACGAAGGTTTTTTAGGTATAGGTCCTAAAGCAATAAAAGAAAGTATGAGTTTTATTAATATTGTAAGAGAAAGTTTTATAATGACCTGGGATATTGGTAAATCTTATATAAAATTATTTGGAATGCTATTTTCTGGCCAGTTATCTTTTGAAGAAGCAAGGCCTGTGTCTCCTATTGGAGTGATAAGTATTTTCCAACAATCTGCTGCTATGGGTATTCAGAATTTTATTCTTTTTGTGGCATTAGTTTCATTACTTATAGCATTTGGGAATTTACTTCCGATATTGCCTGTAGATGGAGGACATCTAGTCGTGATAATTATAGAAGCAATAAGGAGTCAGCCGATACCAAGGAAAGTTTTTGAAATATATAATACAATTGGAATAGTTTTTATTATTTCAATATTTGTAGTATCAATAGTATTTGATATTATAAAACCTTTTAATTTACAGAATATGTAGAAATTATATAAAAATGATAATTAAAAGAAGAAAAACAAGGGTTATTAAAGTAGGTAAATTGAAAATAGGAGGAGCCAATCCTATATTAGTTCAATCTATGACAAAAAATAAAATAGAGAACTTAAAAAATATTAAGTCGGAAATAAAAGAACTAATTAATTGTAATTGTGAAATTATTAGATTAGCAATACCTAAAAGAAATTCAATAAATTATTTAAAATCTTTAATGAATGAAAAAGTATTTAGTGTTCCTATTGTGGCAGACATTCATTTTGATTATAAATTAGCTCTGGATTGTCTTGATATAGGAGTAGATTGTGTAAGAATAAATCCTGGTAATATTGGAAATAAAAAGAGGTTAGCAGAAATTATAAAAAAAGCAGAACAAAAAAAAGCAGCTATTAGAATTGGGGTTAATTCAGGATCAATAGAAAAAAGAATTCTTAATAAGAATAATGGCAATATAGTAGAATCAATGGTTGAGAGCATATTGGAAAATGTAAGGTTTTTTGAAAATTTAGGATTTTATAATTTTAAAATATCCGCAAAAGCATCATCAGTATTAGACACTGTCAATGTTTATGAAATATTATCTGAGAAGATTAATTACCCGCTTCATGTTGGAATAACTGAAGCTGGAACTTTAATGAGGGGTTCTATAAAATCATCAGTAGGAATGGGAATACTATTAGCTAAAGGAATAGGCGATACAATAAGAGTATCATTAACTGGGAAATCTACAGATGAAGTTAAAGCAGGATATTTAATTTTAAACAGTCTTAATTTAAGAAATTTTGGTGTTGATATAATATCATGCCCAACATGTGGAAGGACACAGGTAGATTTAATAAATTTTGCACACAGGATTGAGGATGCAACAAAGAACATTAAAAAAGGATTAAAGGTAGCTGTTATGGGTTGTATTGTTAATGGACCAGGAGAAGCAAAAGAAGCCGATATAGGGATAGCATTTGGAAAGAAAAAGGCAGCAATCTTTGTTAAAGGTAAAATCTTAAAAAGATTAGATATAAATAATATTTTAGAAGAGTTTGTAAAAGAACTTTATAAGATAGTTTAATTTTAGAAAAAGGAGCTGTATTGAAATATTCAGAGTATTATATTAATACTTTAAAAGAGGAACCTAGTAAATCAGAATTAACCAGTTATTCATTAAGTTTAAGAGCAGGATTGATAAGGAAGATTGCAGCAGGTATATACGCATTTTTACCTTTAGGATTTAAGGTTTTAAAGAAAATAGAAAACATAGTTAGAGACGAAATGAACAGGGCAGGAGCGATTGAGTTACTTCTACCTGTTATCCAGCCATCAGAATTATGGATTAAATCTGAAAGATGGGATGAATATGGTAAAGAAATGTTCAGATTAAAGGATAGAAATAATAGAGATTTTTGCTTGGGGCCAACTCATGAAGAATTAATTACCTACCTTTCTTACCTGGATATAAAATCATATAAAGATTTACCAGTAAATTTATATCAAATTCAGGTAAAATTTAGGGATGAGAT
>JAUWCR010000169.1 GCA_030609215.1 Actinomycetes bacterium
CTCGCTGTCCCAAAAATTACTAGTGGAGATATTGCTGCATTAGAAGAAGTATTTAGAAAGGCCAAAGGGGATTTAGAAAAGGATGAGGTTAAAAGTTTTATTGAGACTGATACTGAGTTGCATAAATTATTGGTAAATAATTGCGGAAATGAATGTTTAAAGAGAATGATTAATGAACATAATGATAAATATGTTTTTTATAGAATTATTGACTTAAGTAGAGTAGAGAGAGCGAAAGAGTCTTATTTTGAACATTATGAAATATTTAAAGCCGTTAAAGAAAAAAAGGCGAAGTTTTCTGCTGAACTAATGGCAAAGCATATTGAAAATGCTAAAAGAATAATTCTTGATAATTTTGAAGCTTATACTTACGGATAATAAAGTAAGTATAGAATTTAGTATTTTTCCATTATTAAGAAAATGCTTTTAAATTACCTATTGCCTGGAATAATAAGTGCTATCGCATTTATATGAGTAACGATATAGAAAGCTCAAGAAAATATTCACAATAAAAACAATTGAGTATAAGTTATCAACCACAAAAACAATATTTGTACAAATCAGTCAGATCGATATAGATGTGGATTTAGTATTATTGTAAAAAGCTGACAATTGATTAGTATGAAAGCTCGGTGATGCTAGGAGTATTGAAAGCCCTTATTATGTATAAAAAACATCCCATATCCTCTAGTTGGAAATGGTAGCGTAGATTTCTAATAGAGGAAATGTGGGTATTCCATATTGAGAGAGAGTCTGCCACCGTTCATAACTACAGACATTGACTAAAAAATATGTATAAAATAGGCAGAAATTTAAAATTCAAGGAGGCGATTTATGAGATAAAAAACATATCTTTCTTTAAAATATAAATCATAGTGAAAAAAATATTAAATGAATGGAGGAATTAATATGAAAAAGAGAATATTATGTTTAACGGTTTGCATTTTAATGTTAACAACATTATTTGCGGGGTTTGGTGTTAAAGCTGCATCAGTAGCAGAAAAAGACGAATTATATATCGGAGTATATTGCTTGGGTAATCTTGAATATTTTTATGATCACAAAATTGGTCTTGAAGCTGCAGGGAAAATGATGGGGGTTAAGACAAAGTATGTTGGACCTCCCGATTATGATATTAATGCAATGATTACGGCTTTTGAGGCGGCTATAGCAGAAAAACCTGCTGGGATTATTACATTTGGAGCTGAAGATAGCTTATTGCCTGTGATAAATAAGGCTATTGATGAAGGAATACCAGTTGTAACAGTTGATGGTGATATTAAAAACTCAAAGAGAATTGCTTTTGTAGGTACAGGTAATTATAATGCAGGAGTTTTAGGAGGTAGAAAACTTGGGGAGGTTCTAGGTGGAAAAGGTAAGGTTGCAATATTAACTGAACCAAATATTAGTTTACATAGAGATAGATATCAAGGATATCAAGATGGATTGGCTGATTTCCCTGATATTGAAATAGTTCAGGTTGGAGATACAAAAGCAGATCCCATACTTACAATACAAATAGTTTCAGCCATGCTACAAAAACATCCAGATTTAGCAGGTATTGGGTGTACTGACGCAGTTGGTGGTGCAGCTTCAGCTATAGCAGTAGAGGAAGCAGGATTAGTTGGAAAAGTAAAGATTCTATCTATGGATAGAGATAGACAAGTACTTGAGAAAATAGGAAAAGGTATAATTGAAGGTACAATTGTACAGAAAAGTGCTTTGATGCCTTTCTTTGCGTTACAGATTATATATAATATGCGACATGCAGATATTGAGATTACAACTGATAATAAAGCTGCTGGTTTAATTGCAGCACCATTTATGATTGATACAGGTGTTGTGTATGTAGAGAAAACTACAGCAAAATATTATATTAGATGATTAGTATTCGCTTTTAAATAAATATAGATAAAAGGCAGTATTTTTTGCCTTTTATCTATATTTATATTATAAGGGGGAGGAAAGATAGTGATGGGCGAAGATCTAATAATTAAAGCTGAAAATATAAGTAAACAATTTCCCGGAGTCTTGGCATTGGATAATGTAAATTTCAACCTTAAAAAAGGAGAAGTACACGCAATTGTAGGAGAGAACGGTGCTGGCAAAAGTACATTAATAAATATCTTGGGGGGGATATATAAACCTGATGGTGGAAATATTTATATTGATGATAAAAAGGTAAAATTTAATAATCCTATCGAAGCGAATCAACAAGGAATTGGTATTGTATTTCAGGAACTTAACTTGTTTCCGGAACTTAGTATTGCAGAAAATATTTTTGTAAATGTTCAGCCAACTAATAAAGTAAATTTAATTAAATTTGAAGATTTGTATAATAAAGCAAAAAAATTACTTGAAATTTTTGATGAGGAAATAGATCCAAAAACTCATGTAGAATTTATTTCTATAGCAAAACAACAGGTAGTAGAAATAGTAAAAGCTATGTCAAATAACCCCAGAATTTTAATATTAGATGAGCCTACTTCATCGTTAAATCAGCTGGAAATTAAACTATTGTTTAAAAATATAAAGATTTTAAGACAAAAAGGAATAGCGATTATATATATTTCTCATCACTTGCAGGAAATATTTGAAATAGCTGATAGAGCTACTGTTTTAAGAGATGGAAAGCATGTGGATACAGTTGATGTTTCGAGAGTTGATGAAAACAAAATAGCAAGACTTATGGTAGGAAGAAAAGTGTTCCATCAGTATATTCAAAGGGAAGATAAAATTAATAGAAATGAAATTTTATTTAAAGTTGAAAAGTTGTCTCATAATAAATATTTTGAGGATATTTCTTTTGATTTACACAAAGGCGAAATTATAGGTTTTGCAGGGCTTATTGGTTCAGGTAGAACGGAAATAGCTAAGACAATTTTTGGACTTGAAAAAATAAAATCAGGCAAAATTTATACAGAGGGGAAAGAAATATTAATCAATTGCCCTAAAGATGCAAAAAAATATGGCATTGTATACACTACAGAAAATAGAAAACATGAAGGACTATTTTTAGGAATGGACATAAGAGAGAATTGCATAGCGCCGCAATTAGAAAAATTTGTAAAAGGCCCTCCGTATTTTTTAGATGAAAAGAAAATATATGATTATTCTAAAAAGATGGTTGAAAAATTTAATATTATTACTCCTTCTGTTGAAAAGAATGTAGAAAATTTATCAGGAGGAAACCAGCAGAAAGTTTTACTTTCAATGTGGCTCGGAAGGAAGCCTAGAGTAGTTATAGTAGATGAACCTACAAAAGGAGTTGATATAGGAGCAAAAGGTGAAATATATGATATTTTAAGAAGTCTTGCAAATAAAGGAGTAGGGGTAATAGTAATTTCATCAGATTTACCGGAAATTCTCACGATAAGTGATAAAATTATAGTAATGAGAGAAGGTAAAATAGTAGCTTCTCTCATTAATGC
>JAUWCR010000086.1 GCA_030609215.1 Actinomycetes bacterium
TACGTGTGGGGGTGTAGCTCAGTTGGGAGAGCGCCTGCCTTGCAAGCAGGAGGTCAGCGGTTCGATCCCGCTCATCTCCACCATAATTTAAATTCTTTAAAGTATTCCATCTACTTCTTTGTCATAACTATGCCGCATATGTTTATGTGGAATCGTAAATCATGTATTTAGTGGTATAATAAAATTACAGAAATACTGTAATTGTACTGAATAAATCTAATGCAAGAATTTTTAATAGATTGGGGGTAACCAGTTTATGACTATTTTAAAGAAAGCCAAAAATTTTTTAGCACCACTACCTGTAATTTTGGTAACCACCAGATTAAAAGTTAATGATGTTGTTAAAGACAACATCATACCTTTGTCCTGGGTGGGGGTAGTAGATTCAAGACCAGATTTGATAAATATTAATATTTCTAAAGGTAAATACTCCGGGGATATAATTAGGAAGACGGAACAATTTGGAGTTTGTATTCCAACTTATAAATATTTAGAGCAAGTGGATAAATGTGGGTGCACACATGGTGATAAAGTAGACAAATTTGAATTAGTAAATTTTTCAAAAATAGAAGCAAAACAAATAAATGTGCCATTAATAAGAGAATGCCCTATAAATATGGAGTGTGAATTAGAAGATATAATTCCATTCAAAACCCATGAGATGTTTATAGGGAAAATTGTAAAGACACATATTGATGATGAATATATTCTGGAAGATGGCAATCCTGATTTCAAAAAAATTGATATACTGTGTTATGTTAATGGAGAATACTGGGTCCTGGACAGGAAAGTAGGCAATTTGTTTTTCACAGGAAAGAGATAAAAAGAGTTTACAAAAAAGTGATTTCTATTCTTAGAACCAAACTGGAAATTTTTGTAAAAAATCCTTAAAGAGTTTTTATTCTAACTTCTTTTAACAGCCTTTTTATTTCATTTAGCCGAATTTGTCCCGGGGTGTCATTTAGCATGTTTGCGCTTCCACATGAAACAGAAAATTTTAAAGTATCCTCAGCGCTGTAGCCATTCAGTATCGAATATATAAATCCAGCGTTTACTGAGTCTCCGGAACCTGTGCTGCTAAGACGGCCTCTTATGTGTGGGGGTTTTGCTGCAATGCAGCTATCTTTATCGCAATATATTACTTCTTTTGAACCGTCTGTTATCATTATTTTTTTTATTCCATCTGCTATATATTTTTCTAATATATTTACAATTTCCCTGCGGTTATTTTTATTATCAGAAATTTTATTTGCCTCTTTTAACTCTTTTAAATTTATTTTTAAAATTTCTGGCAGGGACAGGAGACCCTCAGAAAGTGGTGCTCCCGAAGAATCAAGGAGCACTGCTGCCTCCTTTTTCTTAAGGGTAGCAATTATATTTCTATAAATACTTACATCAATATTTCTGGGAAGACTGCCGCCAATTACAAAAATGTCTCCTTTTTTTGGCAGAGTTCTAATTTTATCCATAAGCAGTTTAGTTTCGCTCTTGTAAATAAAAGGTCCGATTTCATTCAGTTCAATGAGTCTTTTTTCTTTTTTTTCAATTATTTTTATATTTATTCTGCTTGTGCCTTTTGTTTTTATAAAATCAGTTTCTATGTTCTCACTGGCAAGTGTATTGACTATAAAGTCGTAAAAGTTTCCTCCGCAAAAACCAAAGGACAAACTTTTGGTGCCAAGACAACTTAGTGCTCTTGAAATATTTATTCCCTTTCCTCCAACAGAGATAGTTTTAATTTCTGCCTTGTTTATGCTGCCTTTTGACAGATAATTGGTTTCATAAGTGATATCAATTGCAAGGTTCAATGTTAGTGTATATATCATATTAAAGTATTTAAAAACTCTGAAGGCGAAATGGCCGTGATATTCCGAAATGACTTCAGATTTAGTAAATGTTTATCACCAGAAATAATGTATTGAGCCTGAGCTGCAGCAGCACATTCTATAAATTTATTATCATCAGGATCATCTTTAATTAAATTAAATTTAGAAGTGGAGGCTATATACACGATGTTACTTTTCTTATTAAATAATCTTAGTAATTCCTCTAGCTCAGGTTCGTGTGAAAATCCTAATTTTGCAAGTACTTCCACATATTCCTCTAAAATTTCTTCTGTTATACAAATAGTTATTTTTCCATTCTTCCATAAATCAATAATTCTTTTGGGATTTCCTTTTGGATTAAAAAATGAAGAAACAAAGATATTTGTATCAATTACTACCCTCACTTGCTGGCCCTTACTTCTTTAATAACGGTATCAATGTCTTCTTCCTTAAACCCTTTCATTTTAATCTTTTTCGAAATTCTACTCCATAAGTCATCAACAACTGAGGATAAATCATTATCCGCAATATAGGTATTAACTAATTCACGAACTTTTTCACTGGAAGTTTTACCCTCCATTCTAGCGATTCTATTAAATTTATCCTTGGTTTCCTTATCAATCCTAATTATCATTTGTTTTTCCATGGTATTACTCCTGTATATCTTGTATATACAAATTATACATGCATTTAATTGCAAAATCAATTTTGTTTTTGTAGTTATTTGGAATTAAGAGTAAAATTTTGTAAAGTATTAATGACAGGTGTTAAAAAACCAGGTTTAAGGTAAAAGACGATGTTTTAGGAGGAGTTAAATGTCTGAAGTTTGGCTTAATGCTTTCTTGGGAAAAATTGGAAAATATATTGTAACTTTTTTAGTTAATTATTATTACTATTTGGCTCCGGTAATTGTTTTATACGGGATTTTTTTAACGATTTCATCATATAATCTTAAAAGAATTGATAAAAGGGTTAATTTAGAAATAGTAAATCAGGCTAAAAATGTAATGAAGGAAAATCCTGATATTAATTATATCGATTTTGTAGAAAACCTTAAAATTCCATGGGAGGATATTGTAAAAGATTGTTCTTTTTTCCCGTTCATCTCCCAGGAGATGGGTCTATGGGTTGATAGGACCAATGCTTACACTGCGCGGAAAATAATTATGTATGATAAAGAAAAAATAAGACTGGTTTTAGAAAGAAGCGGGTTGTTTGTCTCTGAGAGAGGCAGTGGTATGCGTAAAAATTTATATTTAGATTACATTCACAGAGTAACAAAAAGAGGAAAATAAGTTTTTATAAAAACAGGTTAAGAATAGGCTTTATAATTTGAAGAAGTATCCAGAAAAATAAATTGGAGCTGCCCCCGATACTTGAAACTTGCCTGTATCCTTCAGTAAATTCCATATTGTATTTTAAAAATAAATTAGTAAGCAAATTTCCCATATCAGCTGTGACAAAAAGCACAATAGGGATTATTATTATTGCTGAAATAAAACTTCTAAAGATATCACCTCCTGATAGAGTAATAGCCCAGATGAGTATAAGAGGGATCATTATTAAATCAGCATTTGGGAGAAGTGTGTTGCCTGGCAGCAGAGTTGCCATATAAACACTTAAAGGAATAATAATAATGGAAAGCCCAATTACAGAAGGATGGCCTACAAAAATAATGGAGTCCAGGCCAATATATATTGTCCTTTTTGTAACCCTGTGGCTTATAAAACTTCTGATACTGTCTATGATCGGAGCCAATCCCATAAAAAGGATGTTTACTGCTCTTGGAAGCAGTATCATGATAATAGATAATTTTAACCCGGAAGTAAGGCCATATAAAAAATTAGGGCCGGCATTTAAATAGAAATTTTTATATTTTGTAATTATTCCTATGATAAATCCTAAAACGAATCCAATTATCATTGGTTCAGAGAAGATGCCGAGCTTATACTGAATTTCTTCATAGAAGATGTGTATTTTTTTAATTAGCGGAATTTTATTTAAAACAATAGTTATAAGATGGGAAACAGGAGCCCAGCATATAACATTGGCTTGAGGGTTTGATACTCCATTTAGGCCAAAGTAGCTTTCTATGTAGTGGGCATAGATATCTGACATGACAAGTGTTATGGAAGCAATCACTATAGAAATTAATATCCCAATCCATTGCATCTCAGTAATGGTAAAAATAATGGAGCCGGCAAGTAAAAAATTCCAGTAATTCCATAAATCTATGTTTACTGTTCTTGTGAGTCTTAAGACAAGCATAAGTATATTTAAAAAGATTGTCGCTATAATTATTTGAAAAATTATGGGAGAATTTAAAATTACTTTTTCTGAGATTGCCCACCCTACATCCAGGATTTCAAACTTTTTGGAGGAATTTATAATAATGGTACCTATAATTGGCTTAAAGAAATTTATAAAAATCGAAAGAAGGACAGATATACTGGACAATCCTATAAAAATAAATACAGAATTCTTCAGAGTCTTAAGGAAATTTTTAGAAGCAAGCAAACCTAAAATAAATAATATTGATGGGAGCAGTACAGCAGGTCCTAAATCCATTATATATTTAATAATTTTGTAAGTTGCCGCCATATTTTGCCGCTAGTATTTATTTGTATTTGAGCCTAAAAATATTGGGTAATATTATACACGAAAAAAAATGTTGTAAAAACATTAATTTCTATATTAATTTAGATTCTAAATTTTTTTGAAAGAAAAGTTTTATTAAACTTAAGATGATTTAATTAATTTTTTTATTGACTTGCTGCAGGTTTCATTTTAAGATTTTCATATGTTATTTAAGTAAACATTTGCTGCATAGAATATTACTAAAAAATTTTTTATGGTCAAATGTAATATATAATTACTAATGAAATTGAAATAACGAATTTTTTTAATTTGCAGAAGATGAGCAGATATAAAAAATAGACTTAGGAAATAATAATGTTGGATATTGTATCACTGGGAGAAGCTTTAATTGATTTTTTTGCTGTAAAATCAGGTGTTAGTTTGAATGATGTCAGTGAATTCAGAAGAGTAGCCGGTGGGGCACCAGCTAATGTAGCAGTTGGGGCTGCCAGGATGGGGCTGAAAACTTCCTTTATTGGTAGAGTAGGAGATGATGAATTTGGGCATTTTTTGAAAAACACATTAGCAGAAAATAAAGTTGATGTCAGCCAGATGCAATTTGATAGCAGGGTAAGAACAGGTCTTGCCTTTGTTGCTCTTCCTACTCCAAATACCAGGGAGTTTCTTTTTTACAGAAATCCAAGTGCTGATATGATGCTTGATTCAAAAGAATTTAATAAGACTTTTATAAAAGATACGAAAGTTTTTCATTTTGGTTCAATAACATTAATCAGTGAACCTGGTAGAACATCTACATACGATGCAATTAATTTAGCTAAATCAAACGGGGCAGTAATATCATATGACCCAAATTTGAGACTTAACCTTTGGCCTTGTGCAGAGGAAGCAAAAAATAAAATAATAGAGGCCATACCTTTAGCTGATATTATAAAAGTAAATGATGAAGAGATATTTTTTATAACTGGAGAAAAAGATATTAAAAAAGGAATACAAAAGCTAATTTCCAAGGGTCCCAAATTATGTATTGTAACTATGGGGGCTAAAGGGTGTATTTATTCTACAAGTAAATATACAGGACTGATGCCTGCATTTAAAGTTAGAACTGTAGATGCCACCGGGTGTGGAGATAGTTTTGTTGCTGGGCTACTGACAGGTGTAGCAGAAAGAGGACTTGACTGTCTAATTGGGGATCAGAGGAAAATTGTTTACGTGCTTAAATTTGCAAGCGCAGCTGCAGCTATTACTTCTACCAGAAAGGGCGTCATTGCTTCTCTTCCCTGCAGAGCTGATGTAGAAAAGTTTTTATCAAAATTATAGATTTTAAAAAAAAGCCATAGGGATTATACAGATATGATAAATACACAAATATTTATAACAATTGGAATTAATATAAAAAATTTATTATTTTAAGACATTCTATAAAGATTAGATAGAAGGAGAGTAAGATTTGAATAATGATCTTTTGAAAGCAAAGGTTTGTAAATTATATTATCAAAGAGGCATATCCAAAGTAGATATTGGTAAGAAACTGCGGATTTCCAGATTTAAAGTTGCCGATCTCTTAGGCCAGGCTTTAAAGGAAGGTATAGTTGAGATAATTATAAATGAGCCGAACCATACTTTTTTGGATTTAGAAAATTCTTTAGAAGAAAAATTTAAAATTTATCGAGCAGCAGTAGTAGAAACCTCTTTTAGTTATGAAGAGACAAAGAAAAATATTGGAAGAGCTGCAGCTAATTGTCTGTTGGATATGACCTACGATGGTGATGTAATAGGCGTTGCCTGGGGAACTACTATTTATGAGATGGTTAATGC
>JAUWCR010000144.1 GCA_030609215.1 Actinomycetes bacterium
TTCACATGAGTGATGTTACTTTTAATTTAAAGACAGGGGAAATGATTCTTCAACGCTCAAACTCGGAAGATTGGAAGGTAACTTTAATAGATACAGGTTTAAATACAATGACAGGCGGAAGAATAAAAAGAATTAAGAAATTCATTGGCAATAAAACTTTTATGTTAACTTATGGAGATGGGGTAAGTGATGTAAATATTGAAAAATTGGTCGATTTTCACAAGAAGAATCATAAATATGCTACGCTTACCGCTGTCCAACCACCGGGGAAATTTGGTTCCCTGACTTTCGACAATTCAGATAAGTTAAAAAACTTTACAGAAAAACCAGCAGGAGACGGCTCATGGATTAATGGCGGTTTTTTTGTTTTGGAACCAGAGATATTTGATTACATAGAAGGAGATAATACTTTCTGGGAGAGAGATCCTTTAGAAAATTTATCCAAGGATGGTCAATTAGTTGCTTATAAGCATAATGATTTTTGGAAATGTATGGACACCTTAAGGGATAAAAGAGAATTAGAAGAGATGTGGAAGTCTGGTAATCCACCATGGAAAGTATGGAAGGACTAAAATTGATAAAAACTCATAATAAATTAAAAGATAGAAAAATATTAATTACAGGAGCTACCGGCTTTGTTGGGGCAAATCTTTTAAGAAAATTAATTGATAGTAAAAACGATATCCATATAATTATAAGAAGTACTTCTAATTTGTGGCGTATCAATGATATTATTGATAAAGTAAACACACACATTTGTGATTTAACCAATAGAGAAAGTGTTGAAAAACTGGTTTTGAAAATAAAACCACAAATTATCTTTCATTTGGCTGTTTATGGGGGTTATCAATTTCAAAAAGAATCTTTGAAAATTATTAATACTAACTTTATAGGAACTGTTAATCTTCTTGATGCTTGTACAGACATAGGTTTTGATTGTTTTATAAATACTGGAAGTTCTTCAGAATACGGAATAACAAATAAACCAATGTCTGAAAATGATTTATTAGAACCTGTAAATGATTATGGAATTGCTAAAGCTGGCGCAACTCTATATTGTCAAGCGATAGGCAGAAGGGAAAAATTACCAATATTTACTTTAAGATTGTTTTCGCCATATGGTTATTACGAAGGGCCTACAAGATTAATTTCTTATCTTATTATTTCTTGCTTAAAGAACAAGGAATTAAAAATATTTACTCCGGATGCGGTAAGAGATTTTATTTTTATAGAGGATCTAATAAAAGCGTATTTTATATTTCTAGAAAAAAGAGGAAATTTATTATCTGGGGATATATTTAATATTGGGTCAGGGGAACAAAACACTGTTAAAGAAATTTTTGAAATCATTAAAAAACTTACAAAATATACAAAGAAACCTCAATGGGAAAAAATGGAAAATGATAATAGAGAAATAAAAAACTTGAAAATATGGATTGCCAATATTAGTAAAAGTAAAAAATTTCTAAATTGGAGTCCGGAATACTCTATAGAAAATGGATTAGAGGAAACAATTAAATGGTATAGAGACCACCTATATCTTTATGTATAGATTAAGGATTAAGGAGAGATAAAATATAATGAAAGTTTCAGATTATATTGTAAAGTACCTTAAAGCCATTGGAATTAAATATATTTATGGATGTGTTGGAGGATCAGTTACTCATTTAGTAGATTCAATTTTTAAAGAACCTGATATTAGTTTTATACATTGTTATCATGAACAAGCTGCAGCTTTTAGTGCTTCTGCATCTGCAAAATATAGCGGAAATATTAAAGTGGCACTTGCTACAAGTGGACCAGGAGCTACCAATTTAATTACAGGAATAGGAGATGCTTATTTTGATTCTGCTCCTGTTTTATTTATTACTGGGCAGGTTAATACTTATGATTTTAAATATCAAAGACCCGTAAGACAATATGGCTTCCAAGAAACAGATATTGTGAATATTGTAAAACCCATAACAAAATATAGTGTCTTACTGGATAAAGTTGAAAAAATCGAAGAAGAATTGACAAAGGCAGTCAAAATTGCACTTAATGGAAGACCTGGACCTGTTCTCTTAGATATTCCAATGAACATTCAAAGAGAAAACCTTATCCCTAAAAATCCCATTTTTAGTAAGAGACTTAATAATATTAGTAATTTTACAAATATAGATAAAAAAGATATTGAAGAGATTTATTCTTTAATAAATAATTCGAAGCGTCCACTTGTATTAATAGGAGGAGGTTGTAGAATATCTAATGCATGTAATGAATTAATTCTTTTGGTTGAAAAATTATCTTTACCCGTTGTTGTTTCTCTTATGGGAAAGGACTGTTTTCCACACGATCATCCATTGTTTGCTGGGTTTATAGGAGCTTATGGTAATCGTTATGGGAATATAGCATTATCTAAGAGCGATGTGCTATTAGTATTAGGCTCTAGATTGGACTCGAGACAGATTGGGAATATACTCGACCCATTTAATACAAAAAAAATAGTTCAAATAGATATAGATAAAAATGAAATTGGGCAAAGGTTATCACCTAAGACGAGCATTGTTTCTGATGTTAAAAATTTTATAACTCAATTTAATAGTTTTTTAAATAGTAAAAATCATAAATTTAAAAATAATTCCAATTGGTTAAGATTTATAAAAGAATTGAAAAATATATTTTCTCCTCTGAGTGAACCTTTTAGAGCAGACGTTGAAGATTTTCATTATAGAATAATGGACGAGATATCAAAGAATTTAAGTTCTGAAGATATAGTCTGTGTAGATATCGGCCAAAATCAAGTATTAGCAGCACAAGTTTTAGAGATTAAGAGAAAACAGCGATTTATCAATAGTGGAGGAATGGCACCTATGGGATACGCACTTCCTGCGGGAATTGCAATTTCGCTGGAAAATAAAAAAAGAACTATTGTTATTGTAGGAGATGGAGGTATGCAAATTAACATACAGGAACTTAATACTGTAGCAAATTTAAAATTACCTATGATAATTTTTGTATTTAATAATAGGAGTCTTGGTATGATAAAACAATTTCAACATTTATATTTTAATGACCATTATTGTGATACTGACGAGCATTGTGGTTATCATTCAATAAGTTTTGTTCAAGTTGCAAAGGCATATGGCATAAGCTCATTAAACATAAATAAAAATATGGTTGATTGGAGAGAAAAAATACAAAGCATCTTAAATTCACCTATAAAACTTCCGCTTTTAGTGCAGATAGATATGGATTACCAAACTTATATTTATCCAAAACTTGAATACAATAAGCCCATAGATAAACCTGATCCTCAAATAACAAAAAAAGAGGAAATGATAATATATAATCTTATGGAGGAATTAAATATAAATGAACAATAATCTATTTAATAATATTTACAATGGTAAAAAAGTCCTTGTGACCGGGCATACAGGTTTTAAGGGAGGGTGGTTATCTCTGTGGCTTGAAGAACTTGGGGCAGAAGTAATAGGATATTCTTTAGATCCTCCTACCAGCCCAAGTTTTTTCGAAGCTGTAGATTTAAAAAATAAAATAATTCATATTATTGGTGATGTTATAGATGAAAAACATTTACTATCTGTATTCGAAAAGTATCAACCCGAATTCGTATTTCACTTAGCTGCCCAACCATTGGTAAGATTTTCATATAAAGAACCACGACTTACTTATGAAACTAATGTTATGGGTACAGTAAATATTTTAGAGGCGATAAGAAAAAGTAAGAGTGTAGAGGTTGCTGTTGTTATTACCAGTGATAAGTGTTATGAAAATAAAGAATGGATATATGGTTACAGAGAAAATGATCCTGTAGGAGGATATGACCCATATAGCTCGAGCAAAGGATGCGCGGAACTTGTGATTTCTGCATATAGACGTTCATTTTTTAATCCAACAAATCAGGATGATTTTAAAATAGCTGTATCATCTGCAAGAGCAGGAAATGTTATTGGTGGTGGTGACTGGAGAGAAGATCGCCTTATTCCAGATTGTATAAAATCTTTATCAGAAGATAGAGCAATAATAATTCGTAATCCAGAAGCAGTTCGTCCCTGGCAGCATGTATTGGAACCATTAAGTGGATATCTTTTACTTGGAGCGAGAATGTATAAAGATGGTGCCAGGTATAATGGTGCATGGAATTTTGGTCCATCAGATAGTGATTTAATTACTGTAGAGGAAATTACAAAAAAGATTGTGTCTTATTGGGGAAGCGGAAAGTATAAAAATGAAATTTCGCTTAAAAATCCTCATGAAGCTAAATTGCTTAAATTAGATTGCAGTAAAGCTCGTTCTATATTAAACTGGTATCCGGTATATAATATCGATGAGGCTCTTTCAAAAACAGTAGGGTGGTATAAGATGTTTTATGATGAAATAGGGGAAGATAATTTGTTTGAATATACAATT
>JAUWCR010000090.1 GCA_030609215.1 Actinomycetes bacterium
TATATGGCAGAAAATAGAAAAGAGACAGTAATAGTACAAATATCAGATATTCATGTTGGTGAGTCTGAGTTTGTCCCCAGCCTTCTTACGAGAGCTATTGATGAAATAAATGAACTCAAACCGGATATAGTAATTATAACAGGGGATCTGACTGGTAACGGTTATAGAAGAGAATATGATACTTTTAAAAATTATATTTCTCCTATAAAATGTAAAAATTTAATCATACAACCAGGCAACCATGATTCCAGAAATGTTGGATATATACATTTTGAAGATATATTTGGTGATAGGTTTACATCTTTTAATTTTAAAGATTTAGCTATAGTTGCTGCAGATTCAAGTGAACCTGATTTAGATAATGGGCAGATTGGAAGGGAGTATTACAAATGGATAAAAAAAGAATTTAATAAATGTAAGGCAGATGATTTTAAAATTTTTGCATTGCATCATCATCTAGTTTCTATTCCAAGAACAGGCAGGGAGAGAAATATTGTTAATGATGCAGGAGATGTTCTGGAAGTACTGGTTGATTCAGAAGTAGATTTAATATTATGCGGCCACAAGCATGTGCCATACATATGGAGGGTTGAGGATTTATATGTATTAACTGCAGGAACTGTCTCATGCCTTAGATTAAGAGGAAGGATAGAGCCTAATTATAATATTATTTATGTCAGGGAAAAGGAAATTGATATATATAGAAGATTTCCTTTTGATAAAGTTGAAAAGGTTTTAGGAATTAATAGAAAGGTTAAGAAGTATAAATTAAATGATAGATTTATTAAAAAACATAAAATATAAAGGGAAAAAACTCATAGCCCTTATAGATGGGGAACATTATCCGGAAGTTACTTATGATGCTCTTATGCTTCTTAAAAATAGATTTATTGGAAATTTTTCAGGAATAGTTTTTCTGGGAGGTTTGGAAAAGTTAATAACCAGTAATCTGAGTGATTATTACAGTGAAAAAGTTCACAAGATTGGTGACATTGACTCTGATTTTGTAAAAGCATTAGAATTCTTTAATCCAGATATAGTATATGATTTAAGTGATGAGCCAGTTGTAAATTATGTTATTAGAATGAAAATAGCATCTTTTTGTCTGGCAAAAGAATGCAGTTATATGGGACCTGATTTTTTATTTGAATATGAAGAAAAAAATATTACCACAGATATTCCTACTATTGCAGTAATAGGTACTGGCAAGAGAGTAGGCAAAACTGCAGTGAGTGCTTATATATCTGAATTAATTAGTAATGAAAATAAGAATGTCTGTGTGGTAGCTATAGGCAGAGGAGGGCCAAAAGAGCCGAAAGTTATTCATGGAGGCAAAGTAGAAATAACGCCGAAGTATTTATTGGATCTCAGTCAAAGAGGTTTTCACGCAAGTTCTGATTATATAGAGGATGCTTTTAGCAGTAAGATCACCACTGTTGGCTGTAGGAGATGTGGCGGTGGTTTTGGTGGTAAATTTTTTATGTCCAATATAAAAGAGGGTATGAAAACAGCAGAAAGTTTAAATCCAGATTTAATTATTGTTGAGGGCAGCGGTGCTTCTATCCCGGCTGTAAAAACTGATAGAACTGTGTGTGTTTTGGGAGCTTATCAGAGCTGGGAGAATATAATAGGCTATTTAGGTATTTATAGAATAATGTGTGCAGATTTAATTTTTATTACTATGTGTGAAGAACCTATGGCTGATAAAGGAAAGATTGGTTTTTTAGAAGAGGAAATTAAGAAGATAAATCCTGATGCCAAAATAGTTAAATCAATTTTTCGACCTAAACCCCTGCATGACATAAAGGGCAGGAAAATTATAGTGGTAATGACTGCTAGAAATGAAATTGCATCAAAAATTAAAAATTATATTGAACAGGAATATGATTGCAGGGTAATGAAGATTTCATTTAATCTTGCAGATAGAAAAAAGCTTAAAAATGAATTAGAACAGTGCAGAAATTATGATTCTATTTTAACTGAATTAAAAGCAGCAGCGGTGGATCTTGTAACAGATTTTGCATTTAGTAATAAAAAGGATATTTTTTATATGATTAATATACCAATAATATTAGAGAATAAGGAGATTTTAAGGGAAGAATTAATAATAAACTAATATTTATTTTATTAATAGAGCAGCAAATATAATGTTTTAACAATAATAACTATAAAGAAATAATGGCTAAAAAAAATAATAATTCTACTGATAAAAATTTAATAGTAATAATTGATAGGAAAAGTGGTTTGCCATTTTCTAAAGGTATACTGGCATCATCTATATCAGTTACCGGGCTGGATATAGTTACTGCTCATAAAATTTCCCTAGATATTGAAAAATATCTATTAAAAAGTAAAATGTACTCTATTTCTTTAGGGGATTTAAGATCAATTGTTTTTAGATTTATAAAAGAAGAAGTCAGTCTGGAATATGCGGAAAAATATTTACTGTGGCAATCAATAGGTAAATTAGAAAAACCTATTATAATACTTATTGGTGGTGCAACTGGAGTTGGTAAATCAACTATTGCAACTGTACTGGCAAGTAGATTAAATATAACCAGGGTAGCTTCGTCAGATGCTCTTAGAGAGGTTATGAGAGCTTCTGTTTCTGATAAACTAATAAGGCCACTTAGAGGCTCTTCTTATAATGCATATAAAAATTTAATATTACCTCCTTCAGGGGTAGAACCGGTAATATTAGGTTTCAGGGAGCAGGTTATGGCAGTAGTAGTGGGCATTGAAGCTGTAATAAATAGAAGTGTTGAGGAAAAATCAGATATAATTATAGAAGGAGCCCATGTTGTTCCTGGATATCTGGATTTAAGTAAATACTCCTCTAAAGCTATAATTATAGAAATAGTTATATCAGTTCCTGACAAGGAGATTCATAAAGAACATTTTACTAAAAGAATGGTTCAAACACAGGGTTCAAGGCCTGTGCAGAAGTATATTAATCATTTAGATAATATATTTATGATACAAAAATATATTGAAGAGCTGGCGATAAGTAATAATATAAATATTATAGAAAATTATGGATTAGATGGTACTGTTTATGAGGTTTTGGAACTAATATTTCAGAAACTGAAAGAAGAGTTCAGTAAGATTACAGTCTGATATTAACATGCTGACTAACCGGTGGTGCTATTTTCAATATTAAATTGCCTGGTAACAACTTTAATATCATTCAGAAAGATTTCTACTGTATAATTTCCAGGTGGAAGTGTTTTATTTCTTCTTGCAAGTGATATAATTACTTTACCTGTTCCATCTCTTTCAGGGTAAATTATACTCTCTTGAATAGTCTTTTCTGTATTATCTTGGACTGTATTCCAGTTTACTGTTATCTTATCTTTGGGGGAGAGATCTTCTACGAATAGAATTACATATATTTTTGAATCATGACAGGAAAAATCGACTTCATTGCTGCAGGATTCTAATTCATCCATTGTCAATTCTTTATCACAGCTTATATAGGCATTTTTGATGCAGGGGTTTTTTACAACTGTAGCAACAGAGATAATTATTAAAATTACAGTAATTACAATAAGTAGAATTATGGTTCTTCTGCTCATGGTTATAAAATATAATATATATTGAGTTTAAAGTATAGTAAATGTGTATTTTAATAGTAGTATATTTTTAATATTTGACTAAAATTTATTATTAGGATATATTCTTTATTGATTTTAAGGAGGTTAGAAGGAATGCCGATTTATAGTTATAAATGTGGAAATTGTGGGAAAATATTTGATAAGTTTGAAAAGTTTAGCGAAATTGGAAAACAGTACTGCAAATATTGTAATGCTGAAGCATTTAGAGTATTTTCACCAGTTGGGATAATATTTAAAGGCTCTGGATTTTATTCTACAGATTATAAATCCAGTTCTAATAAATCTATTAGTAGTAATATAGAAAAAAAAGATAAAGAAAAAAGTAAAAAAGAAGATATCAAGGATAGTAAAAAAAGCAATTCAAAGACATTAGCTGCTGGGCAAAAAAGTACTTCATCAATGAAAAAATAAAAATTTATTTTTTTAATTTGGGATTTTAATTAACTATCAATGATTTTATTATTAATTCTGTCAATAATATTAATATGGCTTCATGTGTCTAGTTTAAGATTTATTATTAGGGCAAATACTAATAAAACAATTTTGGAAGACGCAATGAAGTTAGAAGAGTATCTGCCAGAATCAAAAAGAGAGTTTTCATTTAAGTCACTTTCAGGAATTTTTTCATTGGTTATAATAGCTGTTTTAAATTTAATTGAAATAGGTTATTTTATAGGTTGTGTTTATTTCTTTGATGACTATATAATAATAATTGGAAGTTCGGTTTTGGTTGGATATACTATTTATTCATTACTGAAATTTTTTCCTAATATAAAAAGGTTTTATAAAAAACCTGTGGATTATTTAAAGGAAAAGACAAGTGGTTTTGAGAATTTCTTAAGTATTATAATGGCTTCCTTGGAAATTATTTTTTGTATGTATATGCTTATGAAAGTTGTTATTAGCAATATAAGTATTTTCAAGTAAAAGTATGTTCTAATCAAGGGTTTGGATGAGTTAAAAATAGAGATAATTATTATTTATTGGGAACTTAAATGAATAAAATTAAAAAAATAAGTTTTGATGAAGCAGTATTGCAACTGGAAGAAATAGTAAAAGAACTTGAAGATAAAAATATGACTTTAGAATCTTCTATAGAGAAATTTGAGCTGGGTGTCAAACTCTCTTCTCATTGCTTGAACAAGCTTG
Organism: Actinomycetes bacterium; assembly: GCA_030609215.1. GTDB lineage: Bacteria > Actinomycetota > Humimicrobiia > Humimicrobiales > Humimicrobiaceae > JADHVM01. Next base: position 4,764 of record JAUWCR010000090.1, read on the forward strand.
ATGAAGCTGAAAAAAAGATAGAACAATTAACACGTTCAGGTAGTGAAAAAGCCAACCAATAATTACAAAAACAATATAAATAACAGTATAAGATAGCCTGATATCTAATAAAAGTGGACATTATATTATTTGCAAATTTTGTGGATCCAAGAATGTATTTGTTAGAGATGATAAGCTAGGATTGCTAGGAATGAGATTAATTAATATTGTAGAATAAGATTTATGTACTATTTATTTTTAGATGAATCAGGTGATCACAATTATAAGAGTATAGGTAATGCTCCTATATTTGTTTTAGCGGGTTGTATCTTTAATAATAAGTCGAATTATCTAAACTACCTAGAATCGATAAACAAATTTCACAAATTTAAAGAAAAGCATTTCAATAATTTCTATACCATATTACACACGAGAGATATTACAAGAAGTGTCAAAACCTTCAAGAATATGAGAAATTCTAAATATAGAGCTTCTTTCACTCGAGATTCTAATAACCTTATAAATAATTGTGATTTTCTTTTAGTAAGTGCAATAATTTATAAACAGAGTTTATTTGATAAATTTGGGAAAAGAGCAACAGATCCATATCTTTACTCTTTTGATAGAATAATTGAAAGGTTTGTCTTTTTCTTAGATGATGCCCACGATGAAAAAAAAGGTATAATTTTTTATGAAAGTAGGGCAAATAGATTGGACAGGCAATTAGAGAAAAGATATTTAAGTATAAAAAAATATGGCACTATTAAATTAAATAATACTACAAATTTAGATAAGGATAGAGTTAATAATAGAATCATAAGCATAATAAAGATAAATAAAGATAGTAATATTACTGGAATTCAAATATCTGATTTGTGTGCTACTCCAATAGCTAGAAATGAATTAGGTAAATCTGACAATTTTATAAAATATAATATAATTAAAAATAAATTCAGGAAGGGACCAGCAGGTAAAATAGAAGGTTATGGAAAAATAGTAATAAAATAATTAGAGTGCCGACCGCAATGGCAGAGGGCACTCTATATATCTTTCAAGCTATAACCTGACCGCAATGGCAGAAGGGAATATAACTTTCTGTATTTGTCTAACAATAATATAAATATATTTAAAATTTTTGTCAAACATTTTTAAAAAATATTATTATATGCAAAGTTTTAAATGAAATTAAATAAAAACAGCATTTGCCTATCGTCATTACTTATACACTAACCAAAAAGACGGATACACTTTAGAGAAATCCGATACAAACAACAAAGTAGCTTGCAGATAAAAATGATATTCAAATAACAGACATTTACGAAGACGAGGCTATCTCTGAAGCTACCACAGGTAAATGACCTGGAACGTTAAAATTACTCAGTAATCTTTATCATAATGTTGG
>JAUWCR010000109.1 GCA_030609215.1 Actinomycetes bacterium
TCATCAATTTCAATATCATTATCATCTCTTACCATCTTTTCAAGTGCTATGGCAGCATTTCTATCAGAACCATAAAAAATACCGATTTCATTTTTATAAGTAGAGGAAGCTGCCTTTTTTGCTTGTTTGTAGAGTTCGATAGTAGCATTTCTTTTACTTCTGGTAAATTTTTTAAGCTTTATCTTTCCATTTTTATCTATGGTAACAATAGGTTTAAATCTTATTGCTGAGCTTAAAAATTTTCCTAAAAAAGGCGCCCTTCCTCCTTTAAACAGATGCTCAAAGTTTTCAATTGCCCCAAAAAATTTACTTTTCTCTATTAGAATATCTATTAAATGGTCCATTTTTTCCTCACTAACTCCACTTTTTACAGCCTTTGCCACTTCTAGCACAATAAGACCAAGGCTTATTGTGACATTTTTGGAATCAATAACCTTGATCTGGGTATCAGGAAAGAACTTTTTAGCTTGATTTGCACAATTTACAGTACCTGAAAGTCTTGAGCTAAGATGAATAGAGTAAATTGTGGTTTTTTTCTCTTTATTTATTATATTATTGTAAAGATTAACAAAATCTACAGTAGAAGGAGTGGAGGTCATTACTTTTATTCCAGCCTCTAATTTTTCATAAACTTCTTTGTTGGTTATTTCCTTTCCCTCTTTATATAACTTTCCTCCATAGCCAACATACAAAGGTATGATAGTAATGTTGTTATTCCTGGCCAATGATACAAGTATATCAGCAGTGGTATCTGTAACTATTGCAATATTATCCATAGTTTAGTCCTTTCTGTTCTATTAAAAAAATTTTAATTACTTGACTTATCTTTAAGTCAAGTATATCATTACAAAAAATCTACCAATCGGTAAGTAAGTGAACATTTTAGCATACAATAATAAAAATTAAAACTGCGAAAGCAGCATATTAGGCGCTCAAAAATGACATTAAAAGAAAGAGTAAAGTTGTACACAACGAAGACAGCCATCAAGGGTGCACTTAAAGTACTTCCAAAGATATCTGATGAGAAATGGCTTTCAATAATCAAGGGTAGGGTGTACAGACTTAAAAAGAGAGAAGAAAGAGATTTTTTAGAAAATTTGCTTGTAAATTTGAAAGGAGCAGCTTCTAGGGTGTCTCCACAGGTTAGAGAAAAAGTAGTAATGAATCTGATTAATAACGCAATGATACAGGGGCAGCCTAAAAGACTTGCATTTACGAGAAAGTATGGTATTAGTCCCCCGAATCTTCTGGTAATAAGTCCAACTATGAGATGCAACCTAAAATGCTATGGCTGTTATGCATGGCAGTATTCCAGGAAGGATGATCTTCCATATGATGTTTGTAACAGGGTAATAGATGAAGCAAATGATATAGGAATTTACTTTTTTGTTATAACCGGCGGGGAACCATTTTGCTGGGGTAACTTCTATGACTTCCTTGAAAGACATAATGATTCATTCTTTCAGGTTTATACAAATGGTCAGTTAATAGATGATAGGGTTGCAAAAAGACTGGCAGAACTTGGAAATGCGGTTCCATGTATTAGCGTAGAAGGGTTTGAAAAGGAAACCGATGAGAGAAGAGGCAAAGGTGCTTGGGCAAGAATTATGAAATCAATGGATGCACTGAATGATAATGGAGTACTCTTTGGATTTTCGGTAACTGCACCAGAGACAATAATGAATTAGTAGTAAGTGATGAATTTATAGATTTATTTACCAGTAAGGGAGCATTTGTTGGATGGTACTTTAATTATATCCCTATAGGCAAAGAACCTGACATGGAGCTGATGCCAACTCCAGAGCAAAGAGACTACAGGAGGAAAAGAATTTTAGAAATAAGAAAGAGTAAGAAATTAATAGTAGCTGATTTCTGGAATGATGGCCCCCTTGTAAATGGATGTATGGCAGGAGGTAAAAACTATTTGCATGTTAATGTAAATGGAGATGTTGAGCCTTGCGTTTTTGTTCACTTTGCTGCTGATAATATTAAAGAGAAGAGCCTTACCGATATTCTGACTTCTGATTTCTTTATGGGATTCAGAAAGAAACAGCCTTATACAGAAAATCACCTCAGACCGTGCTGTATAATAGATAATCCCTATGTTTTAAGAAATATAGTTGCTGAAACCGGCACTTATCCTACCCATGATGGAGCAGAATCAATAGTGGGCTGTCTTGCAAGACCATTGGATGAATATGCATCTAATTACAAAAAAATTGCTGATAAGGCATGGGAAGAAGACTATGTTCCAAAAGAAGCAGTATAATTTTTCCCTATATCTAATATAAAAAGGGATCATAGTTATATTGTTTTCTCTGATTAATTCCTCAAGGAATATCTGCTGTAGTGTCTGTTACCTTTGGTAATACGGGTCACTAATTGTTCTTATCTAATTATTGATAAAAAACATTTAAGCCCTAGCAAATACTGAAAGTAGATTTAGGTTGTGAAATCAGGGCTGCTTAGAACCTAGAGCTATTGAGATTACATTTTATGAAGAATATAGCGAAAAGTTTTTTAAAAAATTAGTTTAACCCTTTTAATAGGGGAGGATATTATCCAGTAAAACAATAATTAAGGAGACTATAAAGCTTTGAGTCAAATAATGGAACAATTAATGCAATTATTGAAGCCTATTCAAAATGTCTTGGAATACGTAGTAGTGTTTCTATATGAAAATGTTACTACAAACTATGGTTTGGTAATAATACTTCTCACTATTATAGTAAGAATAATTTTAACCCCTCTCACCATAAGCCAGACCAGATCTATGGCTAAAATGCAGAAGCTACAGCCACAGTTAAAAGAAATACAGAAAAAATGCAAAGATGATAAACAAAAATTACAGCAGGAAACTATGGAATTTTACAAGAAAAATAATGTAAACCCCCTAGCAGGGTGCTTGCCCCTGATCTTGCAAATGCCTGTATTTTTTGCCTTATTTCAAGTATTAAGAGAACCTTCTCAAAGGGTTTTGGAGGTTGTAGGTGATAACTTTAATTTTTTATGGATGAATTTAAATGAGCGAGATCCTTACTATATATTAGTGATAGTGATGGTGGCAACTATGTTTTTGTCCACAAAAATGACTACAACTGATCCTAAGCAATCAAAGATTATGTATGTCATGCCTTTGGTTTTTGGTTTTATATCCTGGCAATTCCCTTCCGGAATACTGGTATATTGGGTAACGACAAATATATGGTCTATAGGTCAGCAGTGGATTGTAAATAAAATAATTTCAAAGCAGAAAGTAGAAGAAGAATTAAAACAAAAAAAGGAAAGGCTAGCAAAAAAAGATGAAATCAGTGAAGAAGAATTAAAAAAAATTCTTAAGAAAAAAAAGAAGAGGAAAAAGAGAAAGTAAAAATAGCTTTTGTGATATGTAACTAAAAAAGTGGCTAAGAGTAATAGTACAGGAGACATTATTAAGACAAGTGTTGAATCTTTGGAAGAAGCGAAAAAAAATTTTTATTTTTATTATTATTTTATTTTAAAAATTTAATGGGCAATTATGACATTATTAGAAGCAGCAGGCTTAGTAGCAATTATTTTTATTTTCGGCTTTGCAGTAGCAGGAATAATTGTTGCGATCTCTTTGTTCAGATTACTTAATAGAGTAAAAATTTTAGCAGAGATTCTAAATGATAGTTTAATTCCTATTATAGAGAAATTGAACACTACAGTAACTAACCTAGATGCTGAGATTAGCTCAATTAGCGATTTAACACAGAGTATGAGTTCAATAGTAAAACAGTTAGAAAAAATAGTAAGGCTTGCCCAAATATTGGTTACAAGTCCAATAGTTAAACTAATAAGTACTTCAGTCGGTTTGGTTAATAATCTGAAAAAATAAGAAGGAGAAAAAATACTAATGGTCAAGTATCCCTGACTAAATGTTAGACCAGATTAAATATATAGCTTGCCCAGAACTTATTTACTGTTATCACTTTTTACAGTTTTTTCTACATCCTTTGTTTCTTTTACTACTTCATTTTTAGCTTCTTTAGTGCCTTCTTTAAAGTTAACTATAGCCTGCCTAGTGATTTACCAACCTCTGGTAAGTTTTTAACACCAAAAATAAGAAATGCTATGAATAAAATTATTATAAGTTCTTGCCATCCTAAACCAAACATAATAACTAGTCTACCTCTTTATTAATAATTTATCTTACATCCACCATATCAACAAATATCATTTTCTTAAAGAATAATAGACCAATTGAACTAATTAAACCCCTTATACAATACCTAAAACCTTCAATTCCTTTAAAATGTCTACTTGATGTAACAACCGGGTTATCCCATAAAAATATAGTTGCTCCTTCTTTCTTTACTCTAAGAAATAATTCAGTTTCAAAATTAAAATTAATATCTTCTCTTACTCCACCTATTTTGAAATAGATATCTTTTCTTATTGCAAAGTTAGGTCCAGATATATCCTTTAAAATGGCACCTCCAATACAATTCATAAAAAATCCAGCTAAATAAGATAAAAAGTTTCTTGGTATTAACATTAATCTTCCACCAGCTATTACAACATTAGGATTATTTTCAAAAGCCTTATAAATGCTTGAAAGCCAGTCAGGAGGAACTATAGTGTCAGCATCTGTTGTTGCAATTATTTTACCCTTTGCTTCTAAAAATCCTTTTTTTGTAGCAAAAACAACTCCTTTTTTGGGTTCATAGATTAATTTAACATTAAAATCTTTTACTATTTGTGCTGTATTGTCTGTGGATCCGTTATCTACAACTATTATCTCGTAATTTTCTCTGTTAAAATCCTGTTTTTCTAAACTTGATAAACATAAACCTATTAGTTTTCCTTCGTTATATGCAGGAACAATTATTGAAATTAAAATTTCTCTTTTCATAAATTAAAATATATAGTTTTTTATAAATTACTTGACTTATCTTTAAGTCAAGTATATTATTACACGTAGTTTACCAATCGGTTAGTAAGTAAATATTTTAACATATAATAACACAAATTAAAATTATGAAAACATATAAAAAACAAAAAAATATTGTAAGAAGGACAAGAGAAGATATTATCGAGGTTGCCTCACATCTTTTTTCAGAATACACATACCTGGGTGCTTCAATGAGCGATATAGCAAAAAAGCTTAATATCACAAAAGCTGCGCTCTATTATCATTTTAAGAGCAAAGCTGAAATTTATAAAAAGGTTCTCGATAAAATATTTTCTGAATTAAAGTCATCCATTGACAAAGCATCCGGTGAAAAGACCATTGATAAAAAGCTATATAGACTTATAAAAAATTATTTGGATTTTGGTTTTAGAGAAAAGAATCTTATAAGAGCTCTGATATTGAAATTATCACCAGGTAGTTCTGTAATAAATAAGAATATTATACATTTAAGAGAAGAAATAG
>JAUWCR010000170.1 GCA_030609215.1 Actinomycetes bacterium
ACAAATAGTGGAAGGTATATGCTTGATTCAAGAAACAGGGGAGGCGGAAGAATAACTATTGTAGACTCTGCACCATCAAAAGAAATGGCAATCAAGGAAGCAAAGAAACTGGGTATTGTTATTGTTTAGTATTTTTCATTGTAGGGGATTTTACAGGATATTTATGGTAAAATATTAATCAGATTGAGTTAAAGAATTAATAAATCAGAATATACATATATACAAAAAATTAAATTATCCAAATTATAGAATTTTATAAGAAATTTAAATATTTTTTTAAGTGATTGTAAATTTTACGGGAGGAGTGAATATCATGTCTAAACAAAAAAATGATACCCGCGAAGTTATAGATATTGATCTAGCGGAAAGTAAGATAGAAATTAAACAATTGACCAAGGATTTGGAATTTAAAGGAGGCAGAGGTTTAACTTCGAAATGTATCTCGAAGGAGACTGATCCCTGCGTACATCCTCTTAGCGAAGACAATAATTTCTATATTGCTCCAGGACTCCTGTCAGGAACACCATGTCCTAATTCTGGCCGGTGTTCAATGGGTGCCAAAAGTCCTTTAACAGGTGGCATAAAAGAAACTAATACAGGAGGAACACTTGCAACTTATCTTGCAAGGATGGGAATTGCACTTATTAAAATTAAAGGAAAATCTAAGAAAGAAAATGTGATTTACATTGAAGATATTTCTAAAGAAGAGGGCAATAATAACATTAAAGTGTCTTTACACATTGTTGAAAATGTAAAAGGCAAACAAACCTATGAAGCAGCCAAGACTTTACAGGATAAGTTTGGCAGCAATGCTTGTATTGTAATCATTGGTCCTGCAGGTGAAAAGGGCTATCTTGCATCGTGCCTATGCATAACTGATATTGATGGAAAACCTACAAGACAGGCTGGAAGAGGAGGCCTTGGAGCTGTTCTTGGATCTAAAGGTATAAAAGCTGTTGTAGTAAAAAAACCTTCAAAAACTAAGATAGATTATATAGATAAAGATAATTTTATGAAAAATGCCAAAGAGTTTACAGATATATTAAAGAAATCCGAGGTCACTTCCAAGTCTCTGCCTGATTACGGGACTAATGTATGTATGGGTGCTATGAATAACAGTGGAGCTCTCCCAACAAGAAATTTCTCTTCTGGAAAGTTTGAAGGAGTAGATAAAATAGATGGAGAAGCACTGCGAAATACAATTTTAAATAGAGGTGCAAATCCAACTCATCCATGCATGCCTGGCTGTATAATTAAATGTTCTAATACTTACAATGATGAAAAAGGAAAAGAGTTAACTGGCGGGTTTGAATATGAATGTATATGGGCCCTTGGAGCAAACTGCGGTATTGATGACCTGGATTATATAGCTTATATGAACAGGTTATGTGATGAACTTGGGATAGACTGTATTGAAATGGGTGTTACCATTGCTGTTATAATGGAAAGTGGGTATATAGATTTTGGAGATAAAGAAGGAGCAGTAAAACTGCTAGAAGAAATAAAAAAGGACAGTCCGCTGGGAAGAATTGTAGCCAGTGGTTGTGTAATAGCAGGAGCTGCATTTGGTGTAAAGAGAATACCGCATGTAAGAGGCCAGGGTATGCCGGCGTATGATCCAAGAGGTGCTAAAGGAATAGGTACTACTTATGCTACTAGTCCAATGGGAGCCGATCATACAGCGGGTTATACTATAGCAGATGAAATCTTTAAAATTGGAAAAGATGTTAGTCCTCTGGAATCTAAGGGTAAAGCAGCTCTCTCAAAGGAGTTTCAGCAATACACAGCTTTTCTGGATTCAATAGGTCTATGTCTTTTTATAACACTTGCTACTCTTGGTGATGATAGGGGACTTAAGCCAGCTGTAGAAATGTTAAATTCTAAATATGGTATTAATCTAAATGAAGAAGATATATGTAAAATAGGTAATGAAATGCTACAACTGGAAATAGAATTTAATGAAAAATGTGGAATGAGTAAATATACAAATGATGTTCCTGAATTCATGAGAAAGGAAAAATTGGATACTCATGATTCAGTATATGATGTTGATGAAAAGGAACTTGTAGAGTTTTAATGGTATTTGTTTTATTCTTTATTGAGATTATTTTTAATATAGTCTTCGGAAAATATATTATTAAAGATATGTTATGAAATATGCACAAATTTGCAAAGATATTATCTTATGTATTTGATGGTTCACTTATTTCTATCCCGATACTGATTATTATTTGTTTGTCGATTGAAAGCGATGTAACAAAAGCACTGGGTTGGGCTTTTTTATGCTTAGCGTTTACGATGATAATTCCATATTTATATGTGTATATATTAAATAGAAAGAAATTAATAGATGATGTACATATTCCAAATAGGGAAAATAGAATAAAGCCATTAATTATAACTACTGTTAGTAATATAATTGGCTTTACAATTTTATATATTTTAAAAGCTCCTCTGTTCTTAAAGACTATGGTTTTAGCTATTATAGTCTCAAATATTATTATTAGTATTATAACTTATTTCTGGAAAATCAGTATTCATACTGCCTGGATAGCTTTTATTGTTATAACTTTTATTATATTATTTGGTAGATGGATGATGCTTCTACTACCACTAATTCCAGTTATGGGATGGTCTAGGGTTAAAATTAAAAGACATACTGTAACACAGGTAGTAACTGGTTCGATTATTTCATCAAGCACTGCTTTTTTTATTTTTTATCATTATGGGTTTATAAGTTTCGTATAATATCTGTCAGGTAGAGAGAAAAAAAGTTTAGCTACTTTCCAGAGCTATGTTTTCGTAAGTCATTTAAATTTAAGAAAGCCATAAAGTGAGTTGAAAAAATCCCGGACCCTGGAATAAAATCTTCTGTTGGAAAAAAATTAACAGAAATAAAAAACCTTCAAGTAAAATAACCTGTAAGATATAGAATCAGATTTTGTAGATAACGAAGACATGTAAGACAATCACAGTATGGGAGCAAATGTATATTATTGTGAAATCGGACACTGAATATTTCCAGATGCTTTTAAAGATATTGATGTTTCTTTTAAAGCTTTATAAAAAAAGGGAGAAATATTATCGCAAAGCAAAGCTCTTGTAAAAATCAGGAAAATTTTATCAGTTGTTTATATGTTATTTAGTATTTTTCTTTCCAATAAAATTTGAATTTTATAGTATAATAATTCAATATGGGTAAATTTGAAAAAATATTATTAAAAGTTTTAAGTGGATTTTCAGATAAAAATATCTCTTTTTTTGAATTGTGTAGTGTGTTAAAATACCTGGGTTTTGAAGAAAGGATAAAAGGTAGCCATCATATTTTTTTTAAAGATGACATAGAGGAGATTCTTAATATACAACCGAAGAAATCCAAGGCTAAGCCTTATCAAGTAAAACAGGTAAGGAATATTGTATTA
>JAUWCR010000140.1 GCA_030609215.1 Actinomycetes bacterium
AAATTATTAGAAATACAAAGAAAAGTAATATAAGAACTTCAAAAAGGTATGTTAAAAGAAGAATTGAGGTTTACGGTATCTTAATTATAATGGTTGCCGTATTATTTTTTATAAGTCTCTTCAGCTATACTAAAAAAGGTATTCTGTCTGAATCAATTAATAATTATCTTTCATACATATTTGGCGTAACAAAATATGTTTTCCCTGTTTTACTTTTAATATGGGGAATAAGTTTTTTTATTAGAAGAGTTAAATATCTACCTTCCTGGTTTGGATGGGGATTTTTCTTATTATTTGTTTCTATATCAGGGATTATAAGTAATAATTTTAATTACAGTAATATTTTTGATGAAATTTTATTAAAGACAAGAGGCGGTATTATAGGAGCAGGTATTTTTTATGGTTTATATAAATTAATAGGCAGCATAGGTGCCGTAGTAGTACTGTCAGTATTGCTAATAATTTCGATACTGGTTATTACAAAAGTATCATTAATTGATGTTGGTAAAAAATTTATAAGATTATTCTCAGGGATAAAGATTCATTTAGAAGAAGATTTAGTCAAAGATGAAAAAATAATCCTGAAGAGCAGCAATGGGCAAATTGAATGGGCAAGCAATTACAACAAAGACATAAAAGTAAAAAGTAAGGCTGATAAAAAAGGATTATTCAGAAAACCAGCAGATGAGATAGTAGATTATGAGAGTAAAAAAATTAGTAAAGATAGAGAAAAAATAAGTAGAGGCTATGAGGAAAAACCAATATATACAGGTAAACAGTTAAAAATACCTTTAATGGATAGTGGAGAGGAAGAGGAAAATTATAGATTACCTCCAATAAATCTTTTAAAGAAATCTAAGATTGTATCGCCTGAATTATATAAAAAAAGTGTTAGGGAAAATATTGAAACCTTAAATCAATTATTTGATGATTTTAATCTTCCTGCAAAAGTAACACGAATTAATAGAGGACCTTCAGTAACGTTATACGAACTTATACTTTCAAAAGGAGTGCGTATTCAAAAATTATTGTCCCTAGAAGATGATTTTTGTGTTGCTTTGGGTTCTCCTGATTTAAGATTTTTAACACCGATACCTGGTAGGTCAGCTGTTGGGATAGAGATACCAAATAAAATTAGAAGTATAGTTACTTTAGGAGATATATATTCTAGAAGGGATAAAGAAATGACAGAAAACCTTTTAGGAACTCCACTTGGTAAAGATTTTTCAGGGAATATAGTATATGTAAATATTAACGACATGCCTCATATGTTAATAGGTGGAGCAACTAATTCTGGTAAAAGCTCGTGTCTGAACAGTATAATTGTTTCACTTCTTATGAAGGTAAAACCAAGCCAGGTAAAATTTATTATGATAGATCCAAAAATGGTAGAGCTTAATTTTTATAATGGAATTCCACATCTGCTTGCACCGGTAATAACCAATCCCAAAAAAGCTGCATCCATATTATCGTGGGCAGTTGATGAAATGAAGAATAGATTTAAAATTCTAGTTGGAAATAATTGCAAGTCTATAGGAGAATATAATTATATGGCTCACAAGGACGGGAGCAAAGATTTAGAAATTAAGCCATTGCCGTATATATTAATTTTTATAGATGAACTGGCAGATTTAATGATGGTAGCAGCATCAGAAGTAGAGGATAACGTATGTAGAATTGCTCAGTTAGCAAGGGCAGTAGGTATCCATTTAATTGTCTCTACACAGAAACCAATTGTTAAGATAGTCACAGGATTGATTAAAACTAATATACCATCAAGGATATCATTCAAAGTAACTGATTATACAGATTCACGAGTTATACTAGATTTTGGCGGTGCTGAAAAATTAATTGGAAGAGGTGACATGCTCTACCTGTCTCCCAATTCAAATAGACCAGTAAGACTTCAGGGGTCATTTGTTACAACAAAAGAGATTAATATGGTAACAAATTATATAAAAAATCAGTTAAAGCCAGAGTATAATTTAGAAATTACAGAAAGAGTTAGTAGAAAAAATAAAAAAATTATTGAAGAAGATGAATTATTTTATGACGCTTTAAAGATAGTTGTGGAATTTAGACATGCTTCAGCTTCATTATTGCAAAGAAAATTAAGACTAGGTTATTCAAGGGCTGCTAGAATAATTGACCAATTAGAGGATAGGGGATTAATCAGTGGTTATGATGTAAACAAGCCAAGGGAGGCAAGAGACGTTTTAATTTCCAGGGATGATTTGGAAATAATATTAGAGAAAAGAAAGAATTAAAATAATTAAAAATTTAAATTTATGAAATTTTCTATAATTAGTGTAGGAACAGAGCTTTGCTTGGGGTTGGTTGTAAATACAAATTCTAAGTATATAGCTGAATATTTAACAGAGATTGGATTAGAATGTAATTTTATGTATACGGCAAGAGATAAACAGGATGAATTGTCTAGGGTTTTAAAAGAGAGTTTAATGCATAGTGAAATAATAATAATAAGTGGTGGATTAGGTCCTACAGGTGATGATATAACGAGAAATGCAGTTGCGTCAGCATTGGATTTGAAATTAGTTAGAGATAGATCTCTTGACGAGACAAGCTTAAAATTTTTAAAGAGGGTAAAGATTAAGGGAGTTCATAATAGTTTACTAAAACAATCATATATACCAAGAGGTTCTAAATCAATTAAACCAAGGATAGGAAGCGCTTCTGGTTTTATAATAAATCTGGATGGTAAGAATAAGTGGATTTTTTGTATACCTGGAGTACCAAAAGAGATGAAAGATATGCTGAAATTTGACGTAGTTCCTTATATTAAAAAAATGGTAAAGGATAATAAAAGAAAGCGTGAAGATATTTTTTTAAAGAAAGCTGTTCTCATGACCACAGACATTAGTGAAAGTGAAATAGAAACAAGGATAAAAAAAGTTAGCCAGGATGCAAGGAAAATAAATGTTGATACATGTCTTACTGCTACCCCTGGTTTAATTAAAATAATACTGGTGTCCAAATCTAAAAGTATTGATGATTGTAATAAGAATTTGAGAATTATTGAACAAAGAATTAATGATTTGCTGGGTGAATATATTTACGGCAGAGGGAATAACTTGATATCAGATAGATTAAAAGAAGTAATTATTAAAAAAGAAAGAAAGATTACAATAAGTATTGCTGAATCAATAACAGGAGGTCTTATAAGTAGTATTGTTACTGATACTCCTGGAAGTTCAGATTTTTTTTTGGGCTCTGTAGTGTCGTATTCAGATTTTGCGAAAAATAAAATACTAAATATTAGAAATGATATTTTAAATAAGAAGGGTTCTGTAAGTAAAGAAGTTTGCATAGATATGGCGATAAATGTAAAAGAAATATTCAATTCTGATTTTGCAGTTGGAGTAACAGGATTTGCAGGACCAGGAAATGCAGGAAATGGCAAAAAAGTTGGATTAGTATTCTGTGGAGTTGTTGGTCCTGATGGATACAAAAAGGTATTTGAAAAGAATTTCATTGGCAGTAGAAGTGAAATAAAGTTTAGGACTGCTCAGTTTGTATTAAATAAATTAAGGATTGCAATAGATAATATTATTAAATAGTTTTTTTAAAAAATCTTAAATAAATTTCTTTTGGTATATCTTTATTAAAAATATTAAGAAACTATATGCATAAAAATAAGAGTGATCCGCAAAAGAGGTTGTTTATTGCATTGGATGTAGCAGAAGATGTGAGAAGGTATCTATACGAAATTGCAGTTAAATTAAATAGAGAAGAAAATGATATTAAAAGAATTTCTTTTTCTAATATTCATATTACTTTAAAATTTTTGGGTAATGTAAATATAGGTAAAATAGATAAAATAATATCAGCAATAAGAAAAACTGCTGATAATTTTGAACATTTTTATTACAGGCTGGATGATAGATTAGATGCCTTTCCGGGATTGTTAAATGCAAGAGTAATATTTGTTCCTCTAAAGGAAGGAAATGAGAATGTAATTAAGGTATACAATGATCTTGAAAATAATTTAAGTAAAATTAAGATAAGAAAGGAAAAAAGAAATTTTATTCCTCATATTACAATTGCGAGAATAAAGAATAGAAAAAATATCGAAAAAATTGTTAAAGGTTTAAGAGTTTACAAGCCAGATAGAATTCATTGTAATAAAATTATACTTTTTGAAAGTATTTTAAAAACCACAGGTGCAGAATATAATATTATTAAGAGGTGCCAGTTAAAATAAGTTGAGTAAAAGCATTAAAATTAAACTTTACTAACCTTTTAAGAATTTTAAATATAGTATTTGATTAAAAAGGTTTGAGATGTTAAAATGTGCTTATAGGTAATTATGTAAATATTAACTTTTTATAATATTTTTGGGGGATTAATCATGGATAAGGAAAAAGTAATTGAAAATACATTATCGCAGATTGAGAGACAGTATGGAAAAGGTACAATTATGAAATTAGGCGGTACTAGCCCACTAGAAGGTATTCCTTCAATTTCTACATGCTCCTTAGAATTAGATATAGCATT
>JAUWCR010000020.1 GCA_030609215.1 Actinomycetes bacterium
GCAAAATATGAATGTGCAAAGGAGATTAGAAGAATTGAAGCTCAAACTAAAGAAGATGCTGATAAGATTTCAAAAAAAATAATAGCTCAGGCTATACAAAGATGTTCTATAGAGCATACAAGCGAAACAACAGTATCGGTAGTAAACTTACCAAATGATGAAATGAAAGGAAGAATAATTGGTAGGGAAGGAAGAAACATTAGAGTTTTTGAGAATCTTACAGGAATTAATATCATAGTAGATGATACTCCTGAAGCTGTAATATTATCCTCATTTGATCCTGTTAGGAGAGAAATTGCAAGGATTACACTTGAAAATTTAATAATTGATGGAAGGATACATCCTGCAAGGATTGAAGAAATGTATGAAAAAGCAAGCAAACTTATAAATAATGAAATTAAAATGGAAGGAGAGCAAGCAATATTTGATATAGGGATATCTGAGGTAAATTCAGGTATAATAAAAGTACTGGGAAGATTGAAATACAGGACAAGTTACGGGCAGAATGTTCTTCTTCACTCAAAAGAAGTTGCATATTTAGCAGGATTAATTGCTTCTGAATTAGGTTACAACATTAAAAAATCTAAAAGAGCAGGACTTCTACATGATATAGGAAAAGCACTAACTCATGATATCGAAGGTTCGCATGCAATAATAGGTGCAGAGCTTGCAAGGAGACTTCACGAAGATGAAGAAATATGTCATTCCATTGAAGCACATCATAACGAAATTGAAACAGAAACCATGCTGGATATAATAGTTCAAGCAGCTGATTCAATATCAGGATCAAGGCCTGGAGCAAGAAGAGAGACTTTAGAAAATTACATAAAAAGATTAGAAAGCCTGGAAAAAATTGCTACTGATTTTACAGGAATAGAGAAAGCTTTTGCTATTCAAGCTGGCAGAGAAATTAGGGTAATGGTTAAACCTGAAGAAATTGATGATGATAAGTCCTATATAGTTGCAAGAGATATAGCAAAAAAGATAGAAAGTGAAATGGATTACCCTGGACAAATAAAAGTTACAGTCATTAGAGAAAGTAGAGCTATAGATTATGCAAAATAATTCAGATATCAGCAGGTTTTTATCTGAACTAAATATTAAAAAAGAATTAAATATAGAGGAAGATTTAGGAAATGGTTATGTAAAGCTAAAAGTTTCTGAAGCAGAAAGAAGACAGGCGCTACAAGATATAAATTGTGTTGAAGATATAATCATAGAACTATTAAGAAATAGTAGAGACGCTAATTGCAAGAATGTATTTATAGGAACAAAAAAAATTGAAGATAAAAGGAGGATACTATATTTTATTGATGATGGTATGGGTATTCCTCCTAAATTTCATAATATTATCTTTGAATCAAGAGTGACTTCAAAACTTGAAGATGGCAAGAAGGATGATTATGGTTTTCATGGCAGGGGAATGGCTTTATTTTCTATAAAGTTAAATATAGATGAGATAAAGGTAACATATTCTAATACTGCAAGAGGAACTTCTATATATCTAAATATAGACTTAGAAAATATTACAGAAAAAAGGGACCAATCTTTATTACCTGAAATAAAAAAAGTTAATGGTAAATTTGAAATAATAGGGGGAGTAAATAATATAATAAAAACAATATTAGAATTTAAATTGAGAAATAGAGATATAAATTTCTATTACGGAACACCTACTCAAATTATTTCTACGATAAGAAATAAAGCAATAAATGAAAATAAAAGTAATAAATTACCAGTATTTGGCAGATGGGATGACTTTTATAGATACATTAATAATAATGAAGTAAAATTAATAGAATTTCTATCTCTAACTAATAATTATAATTTATTAGAAGAAATATCTAAAAAAATATTTAATATGGATTTATCTCAGAGAAATATTCAGAGGATTATTTATAATGAAATTAATACTCTAAATCCTATTGATTTGAATTTAACTGATGATTATAATAAAGAACATACTAGTGTTGTGGGATTAAACTCAAAATATAATAGTAATAAAAAAAATAAAGGTAGAATAAAGCTTTATGATGAGCTAAGACTTTCAAGCAGGTTTAAGGATGAAGAGATAAAAGCAATAGTAGATTTAGTTGAGGAAGAAGTTTTAAAGCTTGGAAGTAAATACTTTATCACACTGAAAAATAAAGTAGAATTTAAAAGAGCTGATAATGTAATAAAATTAATAATAGAATTAAAGCAAAAAGGTTGAACAAAAAAAAGAAAATATGAAATTACTTAAAGTTTCTTCAAAATCCAAACCAAATTCTGTTGCAGGAGCGATAGCAGGAATAATTAGGGAAGAAAATAAAGTTCAAATCCAAACTATTGGGGCAGGCGCATTGAACCAATCAATAAAGGCGGTAGCAATAGCCAGAGGTTACATTGCTCCTACAGGGCAGGAACTTGTATGTATTCCCTTTTTTAAAGATATTGAAGTAAATGGTGAAATAAAAACTGCTATTGTTCTAAATGTTGAGGTAAAATAAATTTATTAATCATTTTTTATTTGAAATAATCATTTATATTTTAAATAATATTTCAATTCTTTTTATTAAGGAAAAAAATAATGAATTTTTTCATCAAGACTTTCGGCTGTCAAATGAATGAATATGATTCAGAGAGAATTTCTTATTTACTGGAAAGTAATGGCTACAAAGAGTCTGCTGATATTTATAAAGCAAATATAATAATATTTAATACATGTGCAGTAAGAGAAAAAGCAAAAAATAGGTTATATGGAAATATTGGTAATTTAAAGAAATTAAAAAGTAAGAATCCTGACCTGTTAATATGTGTAGGCGGGTGCACGGCTCAAAATTTGAAAGAGAAATTATTAAAAGATTTCCCGTATATAGATATTGTCTTTGGCACCCATAATATATCTGAACTGCCTGAACTTATTAAAAGAAAGAAATCATTAAATAATAATATATGCTCTATAAAGGAAAAGGGATCCGACAGGTTCATATATAAATTCAAAAGATATTCAAATTTTAAAGCTTACGTTCCAATTATAATAGGTTGTAATAATTATTGTTCTTATTGCATAGTGCCATATGTAAGAGGAAAAGAAATATCAGTACACCCAGATAAAATTATAAAACATGTTAAAAAACTTGTTTTAGATGGCGTTTTAGAAATAACGTTATTGGGCCAGAATGTAAACTCTTATGGAAGAGATTTAACAAGTAATTGTAAAATAAATATTAATTTTTCAAAACTTTTAAAAAATATTTCAGGAATCAGAGGCTTGCGTAGGATAAGATTTATAACATCACATCCAAAAGATTTTTCAGACGATATAATTTTTACTATAAAGAAAAATGAAAATATTGCAAAACATATACATCTGCCTTTGCAATCAGGCTCTGATAGAATATTGAAAAGAATGAATAGGAGATATACAGCTGAACAGTATTTAAAAATAGTAAAACTTATAAGAAAAGAGATACCAAAATGCTCTATAACAACAGATATCATTGTAGGATTTCCAGGGGAAGATGAAGAAGATTTTAGGCAGACTCTAAATTTAGTAAAAGAAGTAAGATTTGATAGAGCTTTTACTTTTATTTACTCAAATAGAGAAGGAACTGAAGCTTCTAATTTCTACGATGATAAAACTTTAAAAGAAAAAAAGATAAGATTTTTAAAATTATTAGAAATTCAAAATAAAATTTCTCTTGAGGAAAATAAAAAATTAATTGGGAAAAAATTTGAAGTACTAGTTGAAGGTTTTGGTATTAAAGGTAAGAATATTTTAAAGGGCAGACTTGAAAATAACTCAATTGCTAATTTTAAAGGAAGTAAAAAAGACATTGGAAAGTTTAAATATATAAAAATAATAGATACAAAAACTTTTTATCTTAAAGGTAAATTATGCAAGTAAGAATAAAGAGAAATTAAGAGTAAAGAAAAATAATTTATATATTATTATGAAAATTTTAAAATATAAAGATTTAAAAATATTTACAGAAAAATTAAATAAGAAATATATAAATTATGATATTTTAATAAAAAGGATTATAGAAAATAAAAAGGTTTTAATAATATGTGGTCCTACATGTACTGGAAAAACAGAAATTGCAATAAATCTTGCAAGCATACTAAAAACAAACATTATATCATTAGATTCCATTCAAATATATAAGGGTATGAATATTGGTACAGATAAATATAATACAGAAAAATACGGCATTAAGCAGTTCATGGTAGATATTATTAACCCAGATCAAATAATGACAGTTGTGGAGTTTAGAGATTTGTGCAGGCTAAACATAGAAAAATATTTTTTTTCAAAGAATAAAATACCAGTACTTGTTGGTGGATCAGGATTATATATAAGAGGAACTGTTGACAATCTGGAATTTATTCCTAATTCAAATCCAGATATTCGAAAATCATTGGTAAGAAAAATAAAAAAAGATGGGTTGAATACTTTCTATAAAAAATTAGAAAAAATAGACCAAAAATATGCTAGCAAAATAAGTGAAAATGATGAAAGAAGAATAATTAGAGCTCTTGAAGTTTATAAAATAACAGGAAAAACTTTTTCAAAATTTCAAAATAACTGGGAAAATAGAGAATCAATATACAAAAGTATTTTTATAGGGATAAACATTGATAGATCTATTCTTTACAGGAAGATAGAAAATAGAGTGGACAGGATGTTTGATAGCAACTTAATTGAAGAAGTAAAAAATTTGAAAAATAAAGGGTATGGCAAGAGCCGTAGTTTAAGACAAGCTATAGGGTATAAAGAAGTATTAGAATATTTAGAGGGAGATAAAAGCCTTAAAGAATGTATTTTTGAAGTTAAAAAAAATACGAAAAGACTTGCTAAAAAACAATTAACATGGTTCAAAGCTGATAAAAGAATTAATTGGATAAGAGTAAATAATTATGATAATATTTTATACTCGATAAATGATATTATAAAAATAATCTGGAAAAATTCAATTAACTTAAGAGGTTAAAATGAGAAAAATAAAATTTTCAAAATTTACTGGTCAGGGTAATGATTTTATTATAATTGATTCAACCATACAGCATTTAAAATTTTCTTCAGAGGAAATTTCTAAGATATGTAATAGAAATTTTGGAATAGGGGCCGATGGGTTAATACTTGTAGAAGAATCAGTAAAAGCAGATTATATGATGAAATATTATAATAATGATGGAACAATAGCAGAAATGTGTGGAAATGGTATTAGATGTATGGCTGTATTTATTTATAAGAATAATCTGTCAGAAAAAAAATTACTAAATATTGAAACATTGTCTGGGGTAAAAGAGGTATTAATTAATACAAAAGAGGCTTCTTTAAACAGTATAAAAGTTAATATGGGTTTGCCTGAATTTAATCCTGAAAAAATACCGGTTAATATAGAAGGAAGACAAAATAACGAAATTTTTAACTATAAAGTAAAAATTAATTCAAATATATTTAATATTAATTGTGTATCAATGGGAAACCCGCATTGTGTAGTATTAATTGATGAAAATATGGATTTAAATAATGTGCCTTTAAATGAATGGGGCCCGGCATTGGAAAATTTTCATATATTTCCTAAAAAAACAAATGTAGAATTTATAAGAATTGTAAGCAATAAGGAACTATCTATGAGAGTCTGGGAAAGGGGAGTAGGAGAAACTCTTGCATGTGGTACGGGAGCATGTGCAGCTGTTGTATGTGCTACAAAGTTAGGAAAGATTAAAAGTGATAATGTAAGAGTTAATTTACCTGGAGGGAAGCTAAATATTACATGGAAAAATAAGAAATCGAGTGTTTTTCTTGAAGGAACAGTTAATCACATATTTAATGGTGAATACTTTATATAGTTTTTTTATTTGAAGTTGATTGATAATAAATACTTTATAAAATTTAATAATAATGAGGCTAATTTTTAATTCTGAGAAAGGATAAATTCTATGCATTTTGAAGAATCTGATCGTTTGAAAAATATACCTCCATATTTATTTGCAGAAATTGACGAAATTATTAATAAAAAACAGGAAAAAGGTATAGATGTTATAAGCCTGGGGATAGGAGATCCTGATATTCCTACAAATACTAATATCATCAAGTCTTTATGCAGGGAAGCAAAAAATCCCCAAAATCATAGATATTCCTCAAGTTATGGAATGAGTATTTTTAAAGAAGCTGTCTCTAAATTTTATAAAAAAAGATTTAATGTTGATTTAGACCCAGATAAAGAAATAATTTCAGTATTAGGTTCTAAAGAGGGTATTGCAAACATTGCATACACATTTATCAATCCAGGGGATTATACGTTAATACCAGATCCTTCGTATCTTGTTTATAAAATAGGTTCTTCTTTTGCAGGTGGAATTCCATATGCTATGCCTCTAAAAGAAGAAAATGACTTTTTAATAGATTTTGAAAAGATAAAAGAAGACGTTGCTATAAAAACAAAAATTATATATGTAAGTTATCCTAATAATCCAACATCTGCTTCTTGTGATATAAATTTTTTCAAAGAACTCGTATCTTTTGCAAAAAAATACAATATAATCACTTGCCATGACAATGCTTATTCAGATATTTACTCTGATGATAATGATAAGCCTACAAGCTTTTTAAACGCTGATGGTTCAAAGGAAGTCGGAATAGAATTTAATTCACTTTCAAAGACATTTAACATGACCGGATGGAGAGTAGGATATGCAGTAGGAAATTGTGAGATAATAAAAAGTCTTGGAAAGTATAAAACAAATGTAGATTCTGGTATTTTTAAAGCCATCCAATATGCTGCTGTAGAAGCATTAAATAATTATGAAGAGTATGTTAAATATAATAATGTTATTTACAATAAGAGAAGAAAAATGGTAAGGGAGTTGTTGGAAAGAATAGGGATAGATTATTATAAATCAGATAAAACTATCTATGTATGGTCAAAAGTTCCAGATGGATTTACATCAAAAACATTTGCGAAGATGCTACTGGATAAAGCAGATATTGTTGTTACACCTGGAAGTGCTTTTGGCAGCTTTGGGGAAGGTTATTTCAGGATATCTCTTACTATTTCTGATGATAGATTAGAAGAAGCAATGGATAGAATTCAAAAAGTTATATTATAATTTAATATATGGCTAAAACCTTAAATATTAAAAATAAACAAATAATAAATTCAGATAATAAAGGTAAGGAAAGAGCTCTATTAATTTTTATTAACTTTAAAAGTAGTAAAAAGAAATTTTTAAATAAACATAAGAATAAATTTATATTTGATGAAAATGTTAAAGAATTAAAAAATTTAGCTGTAAGCGCAGGTGCATATGTAAGTGATATAATAATTCATAATCAAAATAGAATAAATCCTAAATATTTAATAAGTATTGGTAAACTAAATGAAATAAAAAATAGAATTTGTGATAAAGTTACAGATCTCGTAATCTTTGATGAAGAAATAACACCTGCCCAGCAGAGTAATCTACAGAATAAATTAGATATAAAGATTATTGATAGAACCGCATTAATTTTAGATATATTTGCTCAAAGAGCACATAGCAGAGAAGGTAAGATTCAGGTTGAATTGGCTCAACTTAACTATTTACTTCCGAGACTAACAGGAAGAGGTATTCAACTATCAAGATTGGCCGGAGGAATTGGAATTAGAGGACCTGGGGAAACGAAGCTTGAGGTTGATAGAAGAAAAATAAGAAAAAGAATAACTCAACTTGATAAAAAGATAAATCAGATAGTTATCCAAAGAGACGTACAAAGAAAAAAAAGAGAAGAAAACAAATTGTTTCTAGCTTCAATTGTCGGTTATACAAATAGTGGAAAATCAACATTGTTGAATACTATTACTGATTCAAAGGTATATGTCAGGGACATGCTATTTTCAACTCTTGATTCTACAACCAGGAAAAGCAAGATATTGCCTGGAAATATTGTTCTAATTTCAGATACAGTGGGATTTATAGAAAAGTTACCTCATCAATTAATTGCATCTTTTAAATCAACATTGGAAGAAGTTAGAAAATCAGATCTTCTTTTATTATTGGCAGATATAAATAATCCTAATTACGAAGGTCATATTTCAAGTGTTAATAAAGTATTAAAAGATATTGACGTACATCACAAACCAGTTATTTTGATTTTTAATAAAATTGATAAAATAAATACAGAAAGACTTAAAGAAGTAAAAATAAAGTATAAAAATGCAGTTTTTATTTCAGCTCTAAAAAAAATAGGATTTAAAGATTTAAATTTAAGAATAAAAAAAATATTCGAAAAAAATAATATAACAATATCTGTTAAAATTCCATATAGTGAAAACAAGTTAATTTCATTTGTTTATGATAATTGTAAAGTATTAGATAAAAAATACTTAGAAGATAGCGTAGTGCTATTTATTAATGCTGATCTTAAAATTTATAATAAATTATCAAAATACATTTATAAAAATAAAAGCGAGTAGATACATTTAAAAGTATTTTCTTATTATTCCGATAACTTTTCCAAGTATTTGAGCATCTGAAACTTCAATAGGTTCCATATAATCATTTTCAGGCATTAATTTTATACTTTTTGAATTTTTGAAGAACCTTTTTACTGTAGCTTCATCTTCTAATAAAACTGCTACTATTTCACCATTAATAGCTGTATTTTGTTTCCTAACTATAATATAGTCTCTATCTAAAATACCAGCATTAACCATACTGTCACCTTTTACCTGGAGAACGAAGACATCATTATTATCTCTGACAAAATCAGTAGTTACAGGAAAGTAATCTTCAATGTTTTCTTCTGCTAAAATAGGTTTTCCAGCAGCAATATTACCTATTAATGGAACAAATATAAAATTATTATTTCCATCATTTTTTGTATTTAACTTAAATTGATCAGAAATTATTTCAATTGTTCTTGGTTTGCTGGAGTCTCTTCTAATATAACCCATTTCTTCAAGTTTTTTTAGGTGCGAGTGAACTGTAGCAGGGGATCTTAGATTAACTGCAGAGCAAATTTCTCTTACTGAAGGAGGATATCCTGATTTTCTTATTTTTTGAGCTATAAATTCAAGTATTTTTCTTTGTCTCTCAATGATTTTTTTATTCATATCTTAGAATATTAATTTTTAATTTATTTTTTTATAAATATTTTTATAAATTAATTATTTTTTTAACAGTTTTTTATACTTGAATTTAAAACATCTTCTATTTAAGGATTATTATAACAACGAAACAATTTTATATCAAACATTAGTTCGATTAATTTATTTATATTTATTCCTCACCTTTTTTAATCCAGGGCATCATTTTCCTAAGATTTCTACCTACCTTTTCAACTAAATGATTTTCTTCTTTCTTCTTTATAGAATTATATACAGGCCTGCCAGCTTTGTTCTCAAGTATCCAATTTTTTGCAAATTCACCTGATTGAATATCTTCCAATATTTTTTTCATATTTTTTCTAGTTTCAGGCGTTATAACTTTTTTACCAATAAGCATATCGCCATACTCAGCAGTGTCACTAATAGAGTCTCTCATTCCAGTAATTCCACGCTCATAAATCAGGTCCACTATTAATTTTAATTCGCTTAATACCTCAAAATAAGCAATCTCTGGCTGATATCCTGCTTCAACTAATGTATCAAATCCTGCTCTTATCAACTCTGTTGTACCTCCACAAAGTACTACCTGTTCACCAAATAAATCTGTTTCGACTTCTTCTTCAAATGTAGTTGTAATTATCCCTACTCTTCCAGCACCTATTGCTTTTGCATAAGCTAATGCATACTGCTTGGCTTTACCAGAAAAATCCTGTTCGACTGCTATAATTGATGGAACACCGCTATCTTCTGTATACATTCTTCTAACGATGTGTCCTGGACCCTTAGGTGCAATCATTATAACATCAATATTTTTTTGGGGGATAATTTGACTGTAGTGAATGTTAAAACCATGTGCGAAGCATAATATATTTCCTTCTTCAAGATTGGACTTAATATATTTATAATAAATTTCTTTTTGAAGCTGATCGGGAACTAAAAACATAATGATATCAGCCTGTTTGGAAGCTTCATCAGCAGAGTAAACATTAAATCCTTTTTGTTTTGCATCATTCCAGGGTTTACTATCTTCTAATTCTCCAACGATAACATCTAATCCACTGTCTCTTAAATTCTGGGAATGAGCATGACCCTGACTACCATAACCTATAATTGCAATTTTTTTTCCTTTTAAGATATTTATATCAATATCTTTGTCGTAATACATCTCTACCATTTTTACTCCTTTTTAATTTAAATTATTTTATTTTTTTATTGTAATTTATTTTAGCAAATATATATAAAAAGTAGTATGAAAATTAGATAGATAATTCAAAATATTATATTTTAAAAAAAATTAATAAACTATTGACAC
>JAUWCR010000208.1 GCA_030609215.1 Actinomycetes bacterium
CTTTTACCGGAGACAGTATATCTATAAAATCTTTAGCTGCAACACCGTTGGTAATAATGGTTATTGGCGCATCTTTATCTTTTGCAAATTTAAGAATCTTTTTTATGAGAGGTTTGCTTTTTAAAAGTAAGGGTTCACCACCAAATAATTCCGCCGAGTCAACTTTACCGGATTTTTCTTTTGAAATTTCTTCTGCAGCATTAATTGAATCATCAAGAATTCTCTCACTCATAAATTTATTGGGATTGGAAGGCAGGTCCGTTTGAAAGCAGTAAGTGCATCTCAGGTTGCATTGATAGGAAGGGCAGAATACAAATCTAAGTGGTCTTGATGAAGCTTTTTTAATATAACTATTATAAAGCTTAACCAGAGTTTCATCTTCTTTTTTTGAATCGTGATAAAGGTACCCTCTTTCAATTAAATTTGAAATTGGATATCTTTCAATATCTCCAAATTTTCTTTTTTGAACTAAATCCCAAATATCATTTTCAATTACATCAAGAGCTCCGGTTAAAGTATTATTTATAAGAGAATATCTGGAGTTTATCTTGAAATGATAATTGAAACAGCTTTGGACTAAATCCATTATAAATCTGCCTGGGTGTTTATTTTCTGCTCATATAAAACCAGCACCAATACCAGCAGCACAATGGGCCTATATCATCTTTTAGACCTTTAAGAGTTAAATCATTATTCCAGAGGTCTTTAGTCTTGTTAATGGATTTCAACAGATATCTCCTTTCTTAAGATTATTTATTAATAAGAATATTATATCAGATTAATATTATAAAGAAATTCTTTTTTTATAAAAGAGCAGTTAATATTGATAATTTTAATAAATTATTGAAATTTATCTCAGGAATATATATAAATTATTTATTTTGAATATAAAAACTATTTGAATCAGTAGTAATATTATAAATAATATATACATTAATATCTTTGGAAAGATAGAACTATAAATTTTAGCAGGATCAGTTTTGAAAATTGAGTTAATTCTATTTTTTAATTTAATCTGATTAAATAAACTTAATGGTAAAAAAGCAAAGCTCTGGGCAGGCTCAGAAATAGGTTTTGAAGTTAAAATAGATCTTATCTTTAAAATAACGTTAAGAATATTTTTAGCAATCTCTTTTGTTGGTTTTCCGGAGTATTTAACAACAAGCTTATCGCTGCCTTTTTCTTGCTCAGTCTTGATTAGATAATAGGCAATATAGGCAAAAGGATTAAAGAATAAAAGCTCTCTTAATATTAGAGCTGCCCAGCTTATTAAGTTATCTTTTCTTTTGATGTGTGATAATTCATGCTGTATTAAGGTTTCCTTTTCATCCAGGTTAAGTTTTTCCATTAAATTTGGTGATAGGACTATTGTATAATTTTTAATCCCAACTACAAAAGGCGAGAAGTAATTTCTATGTGTTAAGCTTACATCAGGAGATTTTATTTTTATTTTTTTTATATAATTATCAATAATATTGTAGATTTCTGGTACATCTTTTCTCCCAACCTTATCTTCACATGCTAAATTTCTATAGAAGAAAAAAAGGGTTACCCATCTAATTATTAATATTAGGATTATGCTTATAAATATTAAAAATACTATCAGGTAATTTATATTAGAAAAAACTTCTGGACCTCTATCAAGTAATCTAAATTTAATTATATTATTTGGATCAGGTATTCTTAGTCCATATGTTTTAAGCTGCGTTTGAAAGTATATTTTGTCGATATCAATTTTTTCAGCAATAATTATGAATGGTTTTATAAGCGGCAAGAAGGAAAATAGAATCCTGATATTCGAATCTTTTATCCTGAAAATAAATAAGAAGAATAAAACTAAAACCAGACTCACAAAACTATCATAAATAATTGGTAAAATATAGTTTACCAATATTTCTAAAAAAACCATATTGGTCAATATAAATTATATAAAATTTATTGCTATTGTATTACTAAAAAATAAAAAAATACTATTAGATAGTATTATAAAAAGTAAAAATTTTTAAAAAAAACTTTTTAATACGATTTACTTAACACTAGCTTCTTGAATCCTCTATAAAATATTAGGCTAGTTTATCCAAAATAGGAAAATCTTATTAATATTTGTCTATTTCTTTTAATAATCTTTCTATGCCTTCTTTAGAAATGTTTTTACTGTCAGATAAAAATTTGGAAACCATGCCGCTTGTACTTTCCTCAAGCAATTTATCAGAAACTGATTTTATTATGCTTTTTGAAAGTTCTTTTTTATCAACTGCTGCAGTATAAATATAGGTTTTTGCAGTTTTATTCTGCTTCAGAAGCCCTTTTTCTGCCAGCGTAGTCATTGTTGACATTACGGTTGTGTAAGGGATAAATCCTTGTTCCTTAATTTCAATTTCCTTTCTTAGCATATTCTCATGTACTTCTCTTACTGTTACTTTGCCTTTTCCCCATACAATCTTCATTATCTCAGCTTCTAAATTGCTTATACTATTAAGGCCATTTATTCCAATTTCTCCTGATTTTTTCTTAATTTCACCACTCTTTGTCATCTTTATCACCTACCTTTCTTAAAAATTTTATCAATTAGCTAACTGTATTCTCTATTAAAAACGTGGGACACTTTATACTATTTTTAAGTAAAAATCAAATTAACTTATAAACTTATATTACTGGACGATATTTGAATAATTACCTAATTTATTTTAACATAAAATACCAATAGATATGATATTAATATTA
>JAUWCR010000043.1 GCA_030609215.1 Actinomycetes bacterium
TTAATATCTTATCCAGCACATGCCCAAAATCACCACAGCAATGATAGTACAAACCACCAAAGGCATTAGAAATTCTGTTAAGATATGGGAGGCCAAATTCTTCAAAGAGATCTGGTGACAATAAAATAGCTTCGTCATCTGATATTGATATACCATCATTTGAATTTATAAGTGGAAAACTATGGACTGGGATAGCCGGGTTCTTCAACATTTCATATTGCATAGTATAAAATTCAATAAAGGCTTCGGTTATAATATTCAACAAATAATGGACTTCTTTTTTATTTGTTATACATGCAGTTAAAAAATCAGTATTGTTCCAAATAAGCGAAGCAACATCTAAAGGACCCTGAGGGTCCGTAGCACCAACAGGAATCTGAAATCCTGTTTCTTTTTCAAAGAAACTCAAGGTATTAAATATTCTTTTATAAACTTCATTATCTTTAGCAGGTTTTTTAATATTATAAATATCATTATAATTTTTTATTATATGACTTTTAACCCATGGGTCTCCATTATCTGGAACATCAACAGGGCAGCCAAATGCTTCTGCTAAAATAGTTACTCCTTCAAATGGGTCTAAATACGGGACATAATCCGTCCCATGCTCAAGAGTCAAAATAATATTAACAAGCTGCATAATAAGATTTTTTTTAGGTGAAAAGAATATTTCATGCCTCGGATATAGAACTGTCTGGCTTACTTGCCAGACTGGGACTCTGTCAACTCTTTCATGATGTAGAGCTTTAGTGGTCCTTTCCAGTGAATCTTTAATTCTAGCCTGGTTATCACTCAATAACTTTTCATAAAGATTCATTAAATAGCAGATATTCCTCTTTATTTCAGTCATTCCACCCTACCCCTTCATCCCAGTCATACTTATTCCTTTTACAAAATATCTCTGGAAAAATGCATAAACTATAAGAATAGGGATTAGTACCAAGGTAGTAGTTGCCATCGAAGCCCCAGCAACAACCCCACCTTCAGCCATAGCATATCTGCCAAGAACAAGAGGTAAGGTCATCATTTCAGTTTTATTTACAACCACTAAAGGCCACAAGAATTCATCATAGGTCCAAAGAAAAGTAAGGATTCCAACTACAGCAATAGCGGGTTTTACCAATGGAAGTATTACCCTAAAATAAATCTTCCAATCTGATGCTCCATCAACTCTTGCGGCTTCTATGAGCTCTGTAGGTATCCCATATATGAATTGTCTCATTAAAAATACTCCAAATGCATTTATTAAAAATGGAATAATAAGCCCGGGATATGAATTAACCAAATGAAGTCTACTTACCATAAGATATAAAGGAATTAATACAATTTGAGGAGGGATCATAACACTACCCAATACTAAAAAAAATAAAGCATCTCTACCCCAGAATTTTAGCTTAGAAAATAAAAATCCTGCAGCACTTGAACTAAATACAGTAGAGACAGTTACAGTTGTTGCTATCACTAAACTATTAAAATATGATCTACCTAAAGGCATCTCACTTATAACTTTCTTGTAATTATCTAAAGTCCAGTTGGGAGAAAATAGCCTAAAATCAACACTTATAATATCAAGGTTTGGTTTAAATGAAGATATTATCATCCACATAAAAGGCAGTATCATAAGAAAACTTCCGATAATTAATAAGATATGTACACCTACATTTGGCATAGTTCTTATAAACATATATTTATTTAATCGTCTTCTTTTTCTCATAATTTTCCCATTCTTTAATATTCCCACCTTTGCTGGAATGATTTAACTTCTAAAATTACCATACCAAGAAGCAAAATAAAGACCACCATTGCAATAGCAGCTCCCTTTCCAAACTTAGTAGCATAAAAGGCTTCCTGGTACATTCTAAGTACAAGCACCTGAGTTGAGTGAGCTGGTCCCCCCGGAGGATTTCCAGTCATCATATAGACTTGAGTAAAAACTCTTAGTGCATTTATGGAATACACAGCTGCTAAAAATATTATCTGCGGTCTTAACAAAGGTATAGTTACCCTAAAAAAGTTAGTTATGGCAGTTGCTCCATCAATTTTTGATGCATCATAAATTGATTCGGGTATTTCTTCCATCCCTGCATGAAGTATTATTGTTCTCAGCCCTGTATCTTTCCAGATATCCATAACTATTATAGAAATTAATGCAGTTTTAGGATCAGCTAAAAAAAGCGGTGGGGCTAAGTGTAATACATTTGATATTATCTTTGCAAATATTCCAACATTTGGATAATAAAGAAGTTTCCAAATCAGTGATACTGCTACAAGGGAGGTAACTACCGGAGCAAAAAACATAAAAATATATGCTTTTTTGGCAAATCCGGAAGTTTTATAAATAAGAGCAGCTATGATAAGTGAACTTCCTATTCCCACTGATACCATAACTACAAGGTAAATAAAATTATGTAGTAGTGATTTTAAAAATAATGGATCTTTAAAAATAGAGAGATAATTTTTAAACCCTACAAATGTCCAGCCAGTCATAAGATCAGTTTTAGACAAAGACATATATATATTAAAAAATATTGGCCATATACTTACAAAAACATAATAGGAAAATATAAGTATGCTAACCACTAATATAAAAGTATTTACAGGATTTCTTTTTTTTAACAGCTTGTCCAACTAATATCCTCCATCTTTTAGATAAAATATTATCTCTATCTATGGGGTATCCTTAAAAGGATACCCCATTTCTTATAATCTCTTTAAGATTCAATCCGTTCTTTTAATATCTCCTACATATTCTCCTGTTCTTTGGTAGTAAGCATAGTAGTCAGATAGTTTAGTACCTCATCAACTGTCTTGTCACCAAAGAATACATTCTGCAATTCAGGATAAATAACTGCCCTGATTAATTCAGGTTCACTTATTTTTGTTGGAAGAAGGTTAATGGAAGGAACATATTGCGATGCAACCATAGCTGCTATCTCTGCAGCTCTTGTTGGAGCATTTCCTTCTGCAGCAAGTTTCACCACAGAATCAACATAGGGTTTACTTCCTGGAACACCTACCCAATAACCATTTGTAAAAGGTATGTTATAAAATTCAGGATTTTCCAGAAACTCTTTAACATACAAAAGTGCAGCATCACGTTTTTCTCCTTCAAGTCTTTTAGAAATAGCCATGCAAGCCCAACTAACTACAGTATGAACATTCTTATCTACTCCAGGATATTTAGGCATATAAATATAGTCTAGTTTAAGATCTGGGTATTGGTCTCCCCATGCCCCAAGAGACCATGGACCAATTACCAGCATTGCGGCTAATTTATTAGGAAACGAAGTAAATGGATCACCTGATTGGGGATCAAATACTTTTTCATCAACAAACCATTTAAGTAATTCTAACGAACTCTTTGCTTCAGGTATGTTAAAATTCCATTCTCCGGTTTCACTATTAAGTAGTTCTTCTCCAGCACCTTGTCCAACTATCATATCAAGATATAAGTTAGCAGCTTCAGTATATGTAAAGATTATACCGCTTCTTGCTATACTGCCATCATCGTTATACTTAGTTAGTTTCTTTGCCGCATCTTTTACATCATCCCATGTTTGCAAGCTTGCTGGGTCGATTCCTGCTTCATCAAATAAGTCCTTGTGAATCAAAATTCCTGCAGCATTCGCACCAGTACCCCAAGGAACACCATAAATTTCACCATCACTTCCAGTTACTCGGCCTAATGCTGACTCAAATGTAGCTTCTCCTATTTCATCAATGGTGTAAAGCTGCGGAGTTATTGGGGCAAAAATTTTAGATGGGTCTTTAGCTAAAAGCCACTCGTCATAAAACATCATTAAATCAGCTTCATTCCCTGCAGCAATTGCTGGAAATATTTTAGTGTTCAGTTCTTCAAATGGTAAAAATGTGAGATTAATTTTAATAGTTGGGTATTTCTCCTCAAATACTGGTTTCCATGCTTCTATCCATGATTTACCGCCTGCCCAATCTTGAAACCATAAATCAATAGTGACTTCACTTTTCGGTGCTTCAACACCAGCTGCTTCTTCTGTTACCTCTTCAGCTGGTGCTTCTTCCTCTACAGGAGCAGCAGCCTTCTTGCAACCAAATAAGCTAAAGGATACCACGAAAATAAATACCAAAAATAACAACGACAATTTTAAAACTTTACTTTTATACATTCCTATTTCCTCCTTTAGGTCCTTTTTAACAACTTAGTTTTGACAAGTTCACAATTA
This sequence comes from Actinomycetes bacterium, assembly GCA_030609215.1. Classification (GTDB taxonomy): domain Bacteria; phylum Actinomycetota; class Humimicrobiia; order Humimicrobiales; family Humimicrobiaceae; genus JADHVM01. Next base: position 4,203 of record JAUWCR010000043.1, read on the forward strand.
AATTACTTTTTCCCTTAAAATCACCTCCTTTTTGTGCTATATTTTAATTGCTTAATTTTACTTAAGCGCCAACCTTTGCGTTTGCAGCAAAATATGTTGTAAACGCAAAGTAAATAATTTTCTTACCACCCCCTTCTAACTTTTATATTATCTTTTCTCCAATAGAATCCTCTTAACGGGCAAACTCGATGTTATTAAAAAAATTACATCTTACATTCTTAAATTTTACCTACGCCAATATGCTAAAATTAATTTTTTCTACTTTTGTAAAATATCTTCAATCAGCCTTTTAGCATTTAGATAAAATATGTTGTCTACATCTCCTTTACTTAAACTTAAACTTTTTACTGCAATCTTAATAGCTCTTATAATCTCATAAACAGAAAATGTAAAACTATCCAAATTCATCTCTGATGATGACAGGCTCCAAGCCTTAGGTATACTTGTGACAAAATAATGCCTATTGTTGATATCTATGTTCTTGCCTTTAAATATTGCTATAGGCAGATCACTTCCATACAGGATCTTCTCCGATCCTAATTCCTCCAGTAAAACTTTATTAACAGAAAAACTGTTAATCATAGCTGTATCCACATACAAATTTTTTATTTCTTTTAAGCATCTGACGCTATCTTTTATGTCGCTGTAACAATAAGACCTCCCTGCATGTGCAAGAACTATCTTTATATTAGGATACTTTTTACCAATAGCTTTTATTTCTTCAATATTTCTTCTATCATTTAGCCTATCCTTTCTTGGAATATGAATCAGTAATATAAGACCATATTCATCTGAAAACTCCAAAACTTTTTTAGATATAAAATCAAACATGCTTACATCTATATCCAGTTTTGAAAAATCTTTAGGTGTCTTATAATCCACAAGCTCTGGATATGGCTTAAAGCCAACAAATCTATTTTTAAAAAAATCTTGTGGGATCTCTTTTAAACCAGGCTCTGGGTTAAATAATCCATAACTACCATTTTTTATACAAACACTTGAAATATATTCGTTAGCTTTGTCCAGATTAACTTCCTTCATGGGAAGTCCAAAAAATAAGCCTCTGTACTTTTTACCAGGAAAAATTTTATTCGTGAAACTTTTGAAATCTTCTATCGTAAAACCATCAATTATATCCGGATCTAATGCAGGATTTTGTTTTTGCCTGCTTTCAGAAATATTTTCTTTAAAAAAATCTTTTTTCCACAGATGTACATGAGAATCCATTATCTCTACCGGCAAAAAATCGCTGAATTCTTCATTAAATATTTTTAGGTCTTCATCATTTAAGTCTTCCAATAAATTTCCCAACATTGCTCCTTTTTAAAATAATGTTAAATCTGGTTTATAGCTTAGCTGATAAATTAATCCACTCCCCAGATAAACTCTATACAATTATTAATTCCTTGCCAACTTTAGAAAATTCTTCTCTTGTCTTCCTATCGCAATTATTATCTGTAATTATCTTGTCCATTTCTGATATTGAAAAAACCTTACTCTGTCCTATACGATTAAATTTAGTTGAATCCACCAAACAAATGTGCTTTTTCGATCTTTTAAACATCACCCTCTTAATCTCATCTGCATTAGGGCGATAAACATCACTTAATTCACCTTTTATGGATATTGCAGCTGTAGAGAGGAAAAATTTATTTCCATTAAATTCATTAATAGTAGCAATAGCACAGGGCCCTACGAAACAATTCAACTCTCTTAAAAGCAGACCCCCTGTAGAGACAATCTGCATATTCTCATTTTTTATAAATAGCCTTGGGACTAAATAAGAATTTGTTATAATAACAATATTCATAAATTTAGATTCAGAAAGTGCCTTTGCAAAATAATAACATGTTGTAGAATTGTCCAAAAAGAGGCAATCACCATTTTCAACAAATTCTAAAGCTTTAATTGCTATTTTTTTCTTTAGCTCTACATTTGTTCTAAGTCTTATAATATTTCTAGTTTCTATATCCTCTACAACATTTAGAAGCACTCCGCCATGAACTTTCTTTACCCTTCCTTCTCTTTCAAGTTCATTTAAATCTCTATGAATCGTGGCAAGAGAAACATCAAAATATTTATATAATTTATCTATTGCATATTCTTTATTTTCTTGAAGTAAACTTATTATTTTTTCTTTTCTAGTTGTTTGTAGCATTATAATAGGCTGAAATATGATATGTTGTGATAAATTATGAAATAATTATATATGAATTAAATTGAATGTCAATAATATTTTGAAAAATTTCAAAATCTATTAAATTTTAGGGAAGCAAAAAATAGGTATCTTTGTTTTTATGTTTGCAAATAGAATAAAATTGAATCATTCTTCTATATAAATCTAGTATTGTTCAAGAAATTCTTTGGGGTTATTATTAAACTTTTCTTCAAAAACTCTATGAAGCTCATCTATTATATGAGAACACAAAACTAAATGATGCTCTATCATTACTTTTTCTACTACCTTGGCTGGTAGAGATTCGGGGAATAAAATAGCCGATATGATAACATTAGTATCAACCATTATTCTCATATTTTTTCTCCCAAATATCTTTCCTTATGTCTTTTACAACTTTTTTGACATCTTCTTCAGAATACAAGCCCTTTTCCCCTCTTTCATCTTTCATACGTTCTTGAATTTCTTTCAACGCAACTAATGAAGAATTTTTTAATATAATTTTTTCTTCATCTTCTAAAAATAATACTTTGTCCCCTTCTTTTAATTTTAGCTTTTTCCTGATTTCAATTGGGATAGTAACTTGCCCTTTTGAAGAAATTTTTGCAAGTTCCATTTCAAAACCTCCAATCCTTTACTTTCTTTGTTTTCTTTACCCAAATTATAACATAAAAAATAGAAAACAAAAGTAATGATTTAACTTCAGAAAGATTGCTTATAATTCCTATTGCCGTAAGCTAAATACTCAGACATATCCATGATAGTTAATAAGTAAAAGATTTAAAAAAGCTCATCCTGTTTGGTAGCGTCCTGCTTGGTTTTCTCATCTTTATTTGCATCTTCTGTTAAATTTCTTTCATTCCTGTCATCATTTGTCTTTATATCTACACCCAAGCCTTTTTCGCCAAATTTTTCTTCCTCATCTGTACCTGTAGATTTCTGGTCAGAATTTTCTAACTCAGGTTTTTTTAACATAACCGATCTTTCAAAATTCTTAGCATAGGCTGACCAGTCTTCTCCTTCATTGCTCTCTTCTAAAATAATGTTATATCCTCCTATGTCGGCATCCATATGATCCACATGATATACTACAAAAGCCTCCAATATCTTGGGTCTTCTTGGAGACCCAAATTCCTTGTGCCCATGATGGCTTAAAATTATATGAAGAAGCCTTTCCCTTAAATCTGTTGGAAAACCGCTAATTTTTTTTATTTTCTCAAGAACCAAACCATATCCTATGGTAATATGGCCAAGCAGTTTCCCCTCATCGGTTACTTTTATAATAACACCCACATCATATTCCCTTATCTTGCCAATATCGTGTAAAATTGCCCCGCTTATTATTAGATCTCTGTTTAAATTCTTATAAGTCCTTGAAAGGAAATCACAAATTTTTGTCACAGATAACGTATGCTCTAAAAGTCCTCCACTGTACGCATGGTGATACCTGACTGCTGCTGTTGCACGGCAAAAGCGCCTTGTAAAATCTTCGTCTTTAAAAAATAAGTCTAAAAGCTTTCTTAAGTGTTGATCTTTTATACTATTTATATATGATTTTATTTCAGACATCATGCCATCTACATTTTCTTTTGTAGTCCTTATAAAGTCTGAATATTCTATGTCTTCTTTATTTTTAATTTTTGTGATAAAACTAACAGATAGCTGTTTACCCCCTCTATATTCTGAAACATTGCCTTTTACTAAAACAAAGTCTCCTTCTTCAAAATATTCAACATTTTTAAAAACCTCGGTCCAGATAACACCCTCAATACTGCCTTCCTTGTCCTGCAAGGTAACAGCACAGTAGTCATCATTATTTTTCTTCTTTTTAATTGATTTATGGCTCACAACAAATAGTGAATTAACATTCGTGCCAACTTTCAGATTTGAGACATATTGTTTTTTCATTTTCTTAAAACCTTTACACTTATTTACCTATTTTCCATTCTTTAAAATATTCAATACTGCTATAATCAGTCATGTCGTAATGGATTGGAGTTACTGAGACATAGCCACTTTTAACAGCCCTGTAATCCCCATCTTCCTCATTGGAAGATTCAACAAATTCCCCATCCATCCAATAATAGTTTCTCCCTCTCGGATCAACCCTTTTAATGAAAACATCCTTAAACTTTGTACTGCTTTGAAATGTAATCTTAACTCCCCTAATTTTATCTTCAGGCACATCAGGAATATTTATATTAAGAAGTGTTTTTTGCGGAAGTTCCTTTTTGTTTAAAACCATTTTTGTAATTTTTTTTGTAAATTTTACTGCATAAGCATAATCTGTATCTCTTAAATTATCCACAGATACAGCAACAGATGGTATGCCGTATGTAGTACCCTCCGTAGCAGCTGAAACTGTCCCTGAATAAATAATATTTTCCCCCAG
>JAUWCR010000188.1 GCA_030609215.1 Actinomycetes bacterium
AAACATCTTATACAATCAGTAAAATTTTTAACCTGCGAGCCATAATCATTTACATAATATACCCTCAAAACATTATAACCATTGGCAGTATAAAAATTCGAAAGGCTATCCCCGAGAGCTGCCCATCTTCCATGGCCCAAATGCAAGTGGCCCGTAGGATTAGAACTTACATATTCCAGCTGTACATTTATGCCCTTACTGCTCTTGTTGCACCCATAATTTTCACCCTCTGTAATTATTTTGCCCAGACTTTCTTTAATAAAATTTTTATTTAAATTAAAGTTAATAAAACCGGGCTTTATAACTTTTATATTATCAATCTCGTTCCATTTCGAGATTAAATCATCTATAAGTTTATTGGCAATACTTAAGGGATCTTTACCTAAAACAGGAGACAGTACCATGGAAGCATTAATTGAAAGATCACCAAACTCCTTATTCTTTGGTTCCTGAATTGTAATATTCCCTAAATTAAAATCATCCCCCAATAACTTATCCAAATACTTGTATAATCTCTGTTTTAAATTATTTATAATCAAGGTTATCCTCTCAATGGAGCCGACGACCGGATTTGAACCGGTAACCTGCTCATTACGAATGAGCTGCTCTACCATTTGAGCTACATCGGCCCACTTTTTTTATTTATCATCATTTTTCCGATGTTTTCATTTTCGCCGTCTTTAATAATTTCAATTTCAGAAAGCGGAACTGAAACCTTATTTTCATTAGCAAGTTCCACTATAACTAATTCTTTTAGCGGCTCATAATTAAAGATACTGCCACTTCCGTGATGACATTTGACCTTAGTTCCTCTCTCAGGTGCTTTTTTTATAAATTCCTTATACTCCTCATATTCATATTTTAGGCAGCACATAAGCCTTCCACATATACCTGATATTTTTAGAGGATTTAGAGGAAGATTCTGATCTTTTGCCATCTTTATGGAAATAGATTCAAAATCAGTTAAAAAACTCTTGCAGCATAAATTCAACCCGCACGGACCAAGACCGCCAATTATTTTAGCTTCATCTCTTACACCAATCTGACGAAGCTCAATTCTAATTTTAAAATATGACGCGAGCTCCTTCACCATTTCCCTAAAATCTACTCTTTTATCTGAAGTAAAATAAAAAACCATCTTGCTTTTATCAAACATCACATGCACGTTAATAAGTTTCATTACAAGATCATGACCGGCAGCTAACTCCTCAAACTTCTTAAATCCTTCTTCTTCTTTCTTTCTATTTATTTCTTCTACGGATAAATCATAATAAGTAGCTTTACGAATAATTTTATTTAAAGGAGTTATGATTTCATTCTTACCTATTTCCACTGAACTTGAAACAACCTCTCCTATTTCCACTGCATTATCAACATGACAAACAACTTTATCACCCATTGCAATAGAAATATTGCCAGGGTCATAATAATGAATATTGTCATTTTCATTAAATATTATTCCAATAATTAATTGCATATATCTTCACCTCTACTTAACTAAGATTTTGAAATTGTAAAAAAATATTATCTAACGCCAATTCTTTATAAATAGAATATTTTAAATAAATTCTATTTTTTTCTACTGCCTCCAGCAACTTAAAAATTTTGTCTATTTTTATGTTACTTGTATTTTCCGCAATAAAAAAATAATTTTTACTATAATTTAAACCATCCTCTTTGGCACCTGATTTTACTGCCATAATATCTTCAAGCCAAGCTGATATTATATCAAAAACCTTATTTATACCCAAATTTAAAAATTTATTTAACTTCCTCTTATAACTGGATTCTAATATTTTCTTGTACTTTTTAATATCACTACCAGCTGCGCCGCTGTCTTTAATTTTATTCAGTTCTCCATTCCGCCATATTTTAATCTTTTCAGCCATTTTATTTAATCTATTAATTAAATCTAGGGATAAATTTAGGGACAGGGAGTTTCCAGTATCTTTACTACTCTCAGATTTTATTATATTTCTAATACCTTTGTTTAGAATATCATCCAGCTGCCTTCTGTCAAATTTTAAATCCTTGTCTTTTTCCAGATTAAAATCCCACTTAAAAACTGTGCATCTTGAGACAATAGTGGGAAGAATAACAGATATATCTTCTGCCAGTAAAATAAATATACAATCTTCGTCTGGCGGTTCCTCTAATGTTTTTAAAAGTCTATTCGAAGCCTCATCGTTCATAAGTTCAACTTCCTTAATAATACATATCTTTTTACCAGGTATATATGAACTTACATTCATAAATCTCTGAAGCTCAAATACTTCATCTATTCTTAAAATACTACCCATTGCTTCAACTACTAAAACATTTGAGTAAACTCCTTTCAAAGTATTGCTGCATGTATTACACAAACCACACCCAGAATTTGCACAATTAATAGATGCAGAATAAAATAATGCCAGTTTGCCAAGTAGATTCATGCTATTGCCGTAAAAAAGATTTGCATGTGAAACATTACCACTTTCCACAGCTTGCCTCAGTATCTTAATATTTATATTGTTTCTTTTTTCATTTTTAAGAAAGTCTACATTATCCAAAATACTCATATTAATACTTCCCTATTAATAATCCTTTCCCAATAATCCTTTTTCTATTAATATGTTAATCACTTTACTTCCTATTTTTTTAGAAAGACTTAACCTGTCCTGCCCACCATCAAGAATAATAAATCTATTCTTATTTAACCGGGCAATTTTTAAGTAACCCCTGTAAATTTTTTCCTTAAAATAATCTTTTTCCATTTCTATTCTATCTTTTTGCTTGCTTGTAGCCTGCATTCTCTCTTCGCACGTATCAGCTTTTATTGAAAGAAGAAAGGTAAGGTCAGGAATAATATCAGCTGTGGCCCATAAACTCATTTCCAAAATTCTATCTTCTCCAAGTTCTCTTGCTATACCCTGGTAAACTACGGTAGAATCAAAAAATCTATCACAGATCACTATTTTCCCTTCCCCGAGCGCCGGGCTTATCACCTTTGAGGTAAGCTCTGCCCTTGAAGCTAAGAAAAGGAGAGTTTCTGTTCTGGAAGACATGCCCTTATTCTTT
>JAUWCR010000078.1 GCA_030609215.1 Actinomycetes bacterium
AAAAGAATTTAAGAAGAAGCTTTTTCAAATAGAAAATGTCCCTGAACCTCTTGAGGATTTCTATAATTTAAAAGTTGATTTTTTGAATAATGATATTGAAACATACACTTTGTTAAATGATTATTATACAGGTAAATCTTACTCTTCTAGTAATAATTCTAAAATAAAAGATAGCTTCTATAATAATATTTTATTATTTTCAAAAGCAGAAGAAGAAAGAATTAAAGTTTATAAAGCAAATAATCTTGATTACCTGCTAGAGTAGATTTTGGAGTCATAATAAAATAAACCCCAAGTTACCTTTTGCCTTAGTTTCCACCTTAGGCTACTAAACATCTTGGGGCTCTGCCTTAGAACTTTTCTTAGGGACTCCTCAAGATTTCACTTACTTTTTTCAAACTTTCGCTTGAAAATTTCAGCCCTATTCGAGAGTTGCCTCCTGATCTAAGACAAAATATAATATAGCAGAAAGTAGGAGCAATGTCAAGAAAAATGGAAAAAAAATTTTAAAATTTTCTATGATTTTAAATAAAAATTTTAAGCACATTAATTTTATTTATTCTATAATAATTAAATAATATTGAAATAAATATAATGAGATGAGAAAATCTTAATTCTAATGGCTGATTCAGAAAGCTATATATATTTGATTTATGTTTTATATATAGATATTTATTAAAGTAGAGTAAGAGAGTATTTATGAAAATAGCAAATAATGTAATTGAGCTAATTGGAAATACACCACTGGTAAGGCTGGAGAAAATTTCAAAAGGTTTAAAATCAGATATTGTTGCAAAACTGGAGTGTTTCAATCCTGGAGGAAGTATAAAGGATAGGATTGGTTATAATATGATAATTGAAGCTGAGAAACAAAAAAAGATATTTCCCGGGAAGTCAATTATAATTGAATCAACCAGTGGAAATACAGGGATTAGCCTGGCTATGGTATGTGCAGTTAAAGGTTATGAACTTTTTATTACCATGCCGGAAACAATGAGCAAGGAGAGAAAGAAAATAATTTCTGCTCTTGGAGCAACAGTAGTTCTTACACCTTCAGAGGATGGGATGGAAGGTGCAGTGGCAGAAGCGGAAAGATTACACGAAGATATCAAAGATTCGTTTATGCTTCAGCAATTTAACAACCCTGCAAATCCTGAAATTCATGAAAAAACCACAGCAGTAGAAATATGGAATGACACAGAGGGGAAGGTAGATATAATTATTGGTGGAATAGGAACCGGCGGCACCCTAACAGGCTGCAGCAGGTTTCTAAAGGAAAAGAATGAACAAATTAAAGTAATTGCTGTCGAACCTTTAGATTCGCCTGTTCTGTCAGGAGGAAAACCAGGTCCTCATAAGATTCAGGGAATAGGTGCAGGTTTTATTCCATCAGTACTTGATGTGAATTTATTAGATGAAATAATAAAAGTTGGCACGAGTAATGCTTATGAAATGGTTCATAGGCTTGCAGAAGAAGAAGGTATAATTTCTGGTATTTCTTCTGGTGCAGCATTGTGGGCAGCTACTAAGATAGCAAAAAGAGATGAAAATAAAAGAAAAATGATAGTAGTTATTTTGCCTGACACTGGAGAAAGATATTTAAGTACGGATTTATTTGGAGCAGGTTAACCAGTGGATTTGATTATGACACCACCTCCTACCAGGATGTCGTTGATGTAGAAAACAGCTGATTGACCAGGTGTTATAGCTTTTTGTGGTTTGTCAAATGTTATATTTGCTGATTTCTTATCTAAAATTTTAATTTGTGCGCTGCTTCCATCTGAATTATATCTAATTTTAACTATTGCTTTAAAAAAATCTCCTGGCGGGCAACCAGAAATGAAATTTAATTGAAATACTTTAAATTCCTTTTGATAAAGACCATTTTCATCTGAGACTATGATAATATTTTTCTTTGGAATAATCTCTTTAATATAGATTGGCCTACTGTGACTTATTCCCAATCCTTTTCTCTGACCAATTGTATAAAAAGGAAATCCTTTATGAGTTCCTAAGAGTTCTCCTTTTGTATTGAAGACTTTGCCCCTTTTTATATTTTTAAATTTTTGTGTAAGGAAATCATGGTAATTATTTTCAGTTATAAAACATGTTTCCTGGCTTTCATTTTTTTCTAATAAGAAAGGGTATAGAATTTTAGCTTTTTTCTTGATATCAATTTTTTTATAAACGCCCAAAGGTGTTTTTATATTCGGTATCTGATCCTGGCTTAGTTTCCAGAGGAAATAACTTTGATCTTTGCTGGTATCAACTCCTTTTTTTATTTCATATAAGTCTGTTTTGGAAGATTTGCCGATTCTGCAATAATGGCCAGTTGCAATATAATTTGCACCAAGAGTTTTAGCTCTATCCAGCAGCAAACCAAATTTTATATATTTATTGCAATCTATGCATGGATTTGGTGTTTTACCTTTAAGGTAATTTATGCAAAAAGGTTCAATAATGATTTTTTCAAACTGCTTCCTTATATCAATTATGATATGGGGGATTTTTAAAAGCATTGCTATTTTTCTAGCAGCTTTTATATCTTCAGAAACATATGAGCTCTCGTAATTGTTTTTATAATTTGAATTATCTAACGGTAATTTCATTGTAATTCCAAAGACATCCCAGCCTTCGTCCTGTAGGATTTTTGCGGCTATTGCACTATCTACACCCCCGCTGATTGCCGCAGCAATTTTTCTATTATTTATTTTATATATGTCTGAAATTTCTGTATTTGATATATAATTGGTAATTAACTTTTGGAAAGAATAGATGATTAAGTTTAAAACTTTCTTCTTTTCTTGTGGGAACTCGCCTAATTTTTTTTCTAAATCTTTTTCAGTAAATAAAGTTGCAGTTAAAATATCTTTATTTTTAACTTGAGTTGTAAAATAACTGGCACCGGCAATTGTGTAATTGCAGCCAAATGCTTTAAATTTAATATCCTTGATAATATTCTTTTCTATATGTGCGCTAAATTTAATAAAATTATCATTTTCTTTACTGAAAAGTTCACTCACTGCATTCGGATTATCCACCTGGCCTATGTTTTTCCGGCTTGTGAGGTATTTTTTTAATTCTGGATTACAGTCGCTTATCATGTTTTAATAAAATATTTTATTGTATGATATCTTTTAGAATATTATATAATTTAAACTGTAAAATTAATAATTTCTGCAGGAAAGTATATCTTAAAATAATGATTAAATTAACAGAAACACGTGGAGGAAAATTTTATTACAGTAACCTGTATAAAGATTATATTCACAATTTTCCTAAAGTTAAAAGGCACTATCAATATAATTACCAAAAAATAGAAAGCTACCAAAAGAGAATTCAGGACATTAATGATAATTATGATCAAAAATTAAGACTAAAATTATCAAGTATTTTAAGGTTCTATAATAAAAGTCTTGGATGCAGTAGTAAAACTATCGAAAATATTGAAAGTTTAAAAAATGGCGATTCTTATGTAGTAATTGGCGGGCAGCAGCCAGGGCTACTAACTGGTCCAATTTTTATAATTTATAAAATATTAACTATTTTAAAAGTAAGCAGCTTTCTTGAAGAAGAATTAAAAGTAAAAGCAATACCTTGTTTCTGGAATGCATCAGATGACAGCAATTTGGAGCAGGTAAACAGATTAAGCATTATTAATAATGATTTGGTGAAAATATTTCTTGATTCTTCAACTGTAAATAAGGGTGCAAGATTTTCTGATATTTTATTGTCTGCTGATGTTTTTAAAGAATTAATTAATAAATTAGAGAATTTTTTAAACCCTTCGGATTTTAAACCTAAAATTGTAAGTTTCTTAAATAGCTGTTTATCTGAGAGTGATGGTTCTTTTAAAAATGATGTTATAAGTATTTCCTTTTTTTTCTCCTGTATAATTTCCAAGTTATTTTCAAAGTATGGCTTGGTAGTAATAGATCCAGGATGTTATAAATTAAAAAAGCTATCACACACGTTGCTGATGTCAGACTTAGAGGATTACAGCAAAAAAAATAAAATAATTTCTGCCAGAGGAAATGAACTGAAAAGGGATGGATATCATGCTCAGCTAAATACTGATAATAATGCGCTTAATTTTTTCTGGAGTATTGATGGAGCCAGGAAAAGAGTAACTGCTGGCAGGAAAGGTTATTTTAAAATTGGAAATAAAACTATTAAAAAAGAAGAGCTTGCCAGTCATTTAAAAGATGAAATAAATAATGCGAGTTTAAATGTTGTACTGCGGCCACTGCTGCAGGATAGTATATTACCGGTAATTGCCAGTATATGCGGTCCTGGTGAAGTGAGCTATTTTGCTCAGTTAAAAGAGGTTTATAATTTATATGGAATCAAGCTTCCACCAATTTACCCCAGGTTTTCAGCAACGGTAATGGAAAATAAAACTATTAAAGCTCTAGGTAAATTAAATATGAAAAAAGAAGATATGGTAATAGATAAAGATATTATAGTTAAAAGGGTTCTAAATAATAAATCTGATTTAAATTTTGATAAGCTGATAATAGATTTTAAAAAGGATGTAATGGTAAAATTAGAAGAGCTGGAAAAGAGTATTGCTAATTTAGAAATAGATACAGGCAGTTCTTTCGATAGAACAAAGAAAAATATTAAAAAAGAAACGAGGATGTTAGCAAAAAAAATAACAGCTGGATATAAAAAGAAGAATAATTATATAATGGCCCTGGTGGATAAAATTTATTTAAATTTATTTCCGGATGGCAATTTGCAGGAGAGAGAATTAAATATATTTAATTATTTAAACAAATATGATTTTAGTTTTATAGACAAACTTTATGTAAAATTAAAACCGTTAGATTTTTCGCATAAATTTATTGAAATATATAAGAATAGATAGGTTGTAAAATGATTATAGATGTTCTTGCATTTAGCCCTCACCCCGATGATGCTGAAATGGGATGCGGAGGACTGCTGCTTAAATTAAAAGATAAAGGATACAGGACGGGAATAATAGATTTAACAGAAGCTGAGCTTTCTACAAGTGGCGATATTAAAACCAGAAAAAAAGAAACAGAAGAAGCTGCAAAAATACTTAAGCTTGATGTAAGAGAAAATCTTAAATTAGAAGATTGTAATATAAATAATGATTCTGAAAGCAGATTAAAGGTAATAAATGTAATAAGGAAATACAGGCCCAAGCTTGTAATGATTCCTTACTTAAAAGACAGGCACCCTGACCATGAGAATTCTTACAGAATGCTAAAAGGGGCTATTTTTATATCAGGGCTGGAAAAATTTAAGACAAAACTAAAATCTTATAGACCCGGTATTGTAATTAATTATATGTTAAGCTATCAGTTTAAGCCAAGTTTTATAGTTGATATCTCAAAGTATTATAAGACTAAAGTAGAGGCAGTTACTGCATATAAATCTCAATTTTATAGCGATAAAGAAAAAAAAATTGTAACTCATATAGCATTAAAATGGTATTTTGATGTAATTAATAGCAGGGGTAAGTTTTACGGCCTTAAAATAAAATCAGAATATGGAGAACCATTTTTTATAGAATCAGATATAAAGATTGAAGATCCCCTGGATTTTTTTAAGTACTTATTTTATTAATATTTTTATATGTTTCTATGAATATTGGAATAACCTGTTATCCTACATATGGCGGAAGCGGAGTTGTAGCTACTGAGCTGGGAATAGAATTAGCAAAAAGAGGCCATTGTGTGCACTTTATAAGTTACGGTCTTCCATTCAGGCTTAATAGTTTTTACAAAAATGTTTTTTTCCACGAAGTAGAGGTCCTTGATTACCCATTATTTAAGTACCCTCCATACAGTCTTTCCCTGAGTGCAAAAATGGCTGAAGTCATAAAATCTGAGAAACTGGATATACTTCATGTCCATTATGCCATGCCTCATGCAGCATCAGCATATCTGGCACAGAAAATAGTTGGAAAAGGCAGGATAAAATTTATTACAACACTGCACGGAACAGATATCACACTTGTTGGAAAACACTGTTCTTTTTATGAAATTACAAAATTTAGTATTGAAAATAGTGATGGAATTACGTGTGTATCAAAGTATCTGGAAAAAGCTACAAAAGATATTTTTAATGTAACTAAAGAAATGGAGATTATATATAATTTTGTAGATACTGAAAAATATAGAAGAACTAAAAAAACTAAAGGGAGCATAGAATTTATAGATAAGGATGACATGGTTATAACCCATATTTCAAATTTCAGACTTGTAAAAAATATAGATAATATAATTAAGATATTTTTTAAGATAAGCAAAGAAGTTAAAAGCAAGTTGCTCCTGGTGGGTGACGGCCCCCAAATTTATAAATGCAGAGATCTGGTTGAAAAGTTGCAGCTGCAGGGGAAGGTATTTTTTTTAGGCAGGCAGGAAAATATAATATCATTGCTTAATATAAGTGATTTGTATATGCTGCCTTCAAAGAGT
>JAUWCR010000136.1 GCA_030609215.1 Actinomycetes bacterium
TAGTAAGAGATTGTATAAAGTGAGTATTAAAATGATAAGTGGTTCAAACGTCTATATTGGAACATCCGGATGGAGCTATAATAACTGGATAGGGAAATTTTATCCAAAGGATTTAAAAAAAATAGAGTGGCTTAAATACTATGCTAAGTATTTTAATACTGTAGAGATAAACTATAGCTTTTATCATTTACCTAAGAAAGAAACTATAAAAAAATGGTTGCATATAACACCTGCCAATTTCTTATTTGTATTAAAAGCTTCAAGATATATTACTCATATCAAAAGAATGGTTGATTGTAATGAGTCATTAATTAGGTTCTTAGATGTTTCTTTAGAGCTTGGAAAAAAGTTGGGACCAATTTTATTTCAAATGCCTCCAAATATGAAAAAAGATAGGGAAAGATTAAAGAAATTTTTAGAAATTCTCCCTAAAAATTGCAGTTATGCTTTTGAGTTTAGAAATGAGAGCTGGTTCTGCAGTGATACATATAGATTACTTAATAAATTTGGGTGTGCTATTGTAATATCAAGTTCCACAAAATTTCCAATTCATTACGAGATAACAGGTAATTTTTGTTATATGAGAATGCATGGGAACAGGGAACTGTATTCTTCCAGTTATACTGAAGATGAATTAAGAAAAGTGGCTAAATTTATTAGTAAGAACCAAAGAAATAATATACAGACCTACATATATTTTAATAATGATATAGAAGGTTATGCAGTTGATAATGCTAAATTGTTACTGGAATTAATTTCTTAAATTAATGGAAATATTTATTTAATTATCAATATGATTATTGTTGGGCCTAATAGTGCTGGTAAGTCGACTCTATTGCTAAATATAGCGGGACTTATGGACGATAAGTACAGGACTGGCGATATATATTTATGATAAAAAAATTAGTAATGGAAATATATATGATATCAGGGAAAACATTGGTTTTGTTTTCCAGGATCCCAATGACCAATTATTCTCCACTACAGTTTTTGAAGATGTAGCGTTTGGTCTGATAAATTATTTACGTAAAAAAAATGGTAGGAAGGCAAAGGATAAAAAATATATAGAAGAGATAGTAAAAAGTAGCCTGGCAAAAGTTAATCTTGTAGGTATTGAAAAAGAAGCCCCTTATTTTTTAAGCTATGGTGAAAAGAAACTTGTTTCTTTAGCAACAGTACTCTCCTATGATCCTAAAATTTTAATACTGGATGAACCTTCAAGCAATCTTGACCCCAGAAATAGAAGTGGATTTATAAAATTAATTAAGAAAATGGATAAAACTGTTGTAATTGTAACCCATGATTTAGATTTGGCTTATGAGTTTTCCAATAGGTGCATACTACTAAATAACGGAGAGGTTGTTTTTGACGGCAGGTCAAAAGAGGTTCTTAAAGATGAAGCTTTCTTAAAAGATAATAATTTAGATTTGCCTTTAATGTTTAGGAAAGTTTAAAATTTTTAATTCTTAAATCTTTACTCTTATTACAAATCCACTGCTTGCAAGAAGCACAATTGAGGATTTAAAATTCACAAATGATATTACTTAGAATATGCATATCTTGTAAGGGCAAGTAAAAATAGGTGAGGATATTTTAGGGATAATATTTAATAAAACGTGTAAAATTTTGGTATAATTAATTTAATTTGTATTGTAATTTATAAAAGGAGATTATAATGAGAAAAAATAAATTATATATAGTTATATCAATTCTTACGATTATTTTCCTATTCAGTTTTGCTGCTTTATGTAATTGGTGTGGTAAGCAGGATGAAGGGGAAAAAATTGGTATCCAGGATGAAGATGATGGCGGGAAGGATGATGGGAAAAAAGAAGATGGAGATGGCGAAGGAGACAATGGAGAAGAAGATGAAGGAGAGGGTGAGAAAGAAGCTCCAACTATAAAGCTTGAAATTTATGAGGGGCCAACCTATAAACCAGATGGTGATATATGTTATTACAGAATAGAAGCAATAGTTACTGGAAATCCAGATCCTAAGGTTAAGTTCAGCAAGGATGATAGCGAACATGCATGGGGACCACTGAGGGTTCAGGTTAATTTAACAAGGGATGACCCTGATTACACTCTTACTGCTACTGCTACTAACTCTGTAGATGAAGACAGTGCTTCAATTGATCTTTCCTGGGGCTGTAATGGTGAAAACAATAACCCGCAGATAACAGATATATTAATATCTCCTGAAGTTTTAATCTCTGATCAGTATGATGTGTTTGCTGTAGCAGAAGATATAGATGGAGACAGTCTATCGTATGAATGGAGTGTAAGTGCAGATGGTGGTACTTTTGAGGATGAGAATGCCAATCCTGCAAAATGGAATACGCCAGATATTGAAGGTATGTATATCTTAACTATAAAAGTTACTGATGGAAATGGTGGAGAAGATACTATAGATAAAGATGTTGAGATAAAAGCCGTAATGGGTGTTCCAATCGCTGCGGGTAATATGCCAATTATTGCAGATCACACAGGATGGATTAGAGAGGATGGAGAAATGCTTCTTCCAGGATGTGTTTTTGCTGGTGATTCCGATCCTGACAATTTGCCATATAAAGGTTTTATATGTTTTGATATCTCTGAGCTTGCTGGAAATCATGTTGAATATGCATCTCTAAAATTTAGTAATCCTGTTGATTATTGTTCCGAACTTGATGATGATCCTGGTGAAGTATGTGAAGGACTCCAAATAGAGGCAATGGATTGGGGAAATGATGCTCCAAATATAGGAGATTTCAATGATCCTGGAGAACATATTCAAACTTTTGATAATCCTAATATATTCTGTGAAGCTGAATCTTTAAAGACCGAGCTACAGAAAGCAGTTCAAGCAGGGAGGAATTTTCAGTTAAGAATTAGGTTTGCAGGTATACCTTCTGCTGATGGTGAGGTAGATGGATGGCATTATCAACAACCAGATATTGTTTTATTTGTAGAATATACTCCTTTACCATAATGTAGCACAATAAAGCTTTTAGTACTGAAAAACTTTTATTTTTTAATTTAATAAATGGTTCTTTGTGTGCCTTGTAACTCCTTTTTAAACTATTTATAAAAAATTTAAATTTATTAGTAACAAAATAAATAATTTCTGTTAAAATAAAATATAATAAGTGGTATACACAATCTGCCTGTATCCAGAAGATATATAGATTTGTTTTAAATTTTCTAAATTAGCAATGTACTTTTACCAATATCAGTAATTTTTAGCTTTTTTAATGGAAAAAATAATTAACTGGCTACTTGAAGATAGTAATCCTTCTGTAAAATATTTTACCAGAAAAAATATTTTACATGAAAAAATAGATTCTGAGGAATTTTCCCTTATTCTAAAAGATATTACATGTAGCGAACCTGTTAAATCAATTTTAAGTTTGCAGAATAAGGAAGGTTGGTGGAGTGTAAATAGATATTCATTTAATCCTTTATATAAAAATACATTCTGGCAGCTTTACTTTTTGTCTCTTCTGGGAGTTAAAAAAAGTGTAGATGGAATAGATACAGCAGTTCGACTAGTAATAGGTAATATGCAGGCTAAAAATGGCTCTTTCCCGCAATCTTTCAAGTATTCAGGCAGTCTTCCATGCATGCAGGGAATTGCTCTGGAAATATTGCTAAGATTAGGATATGAAAATAGTGATTTTACAGAAAAAACTATAAAGTTTATAAATGATTTGGTTTACAGGGATGATTTTAGATGTAAATACAGGCAGAATTTAAGGTGTCCCTGGGGTACCACAAAAATACTTAAGGCTTTTAATTTAATTCCAAAGAATAATAGGAATAAAAAAATGAAAGAAACTATAAATAAAGCAGTAAATTTTCTACTAAATCATAATATTGTTAAAGCAAATTATCCAAGGAGGAATAAAATAAGCAAGCATTGGTTTATGTTTGGATTTCCAAGAAGTTATCAAAGCGATATACTGGAAGTAACATCAGCAATTGTTGGTGTAGGATGTAATAAAAAATCTACTAATATTAGAAGCGCGCTGGATTATATATCTTCTAAAAAGCTTGAAGATGGTACGTGGAAAATGGAGTTTTCATTAAATGGAAGGATGCTTGTAGATATTGAGGTTTCTCACAAACCAAGTAAATGGGTAACATGTAATGCCTTAAAAACCTTACTAGAATGTAATTATGGTAGTATATGAAAAATTTAGCAGCAAGTATTTGTTTAATACTATTTTTGGGAAATAAAATTAGTTATCTTCTTTATAACTTTAGAATTGGAAAGTATTTTGCTTGTATGTAGATTGTTCAACCAATATATTTTGGGTTTTCCTAATTCTTCCCACAGGAGTGTAGTGGATCTCGTTGTAAAATATTGATCAAATTTTGAGTTAATCATTAATACATTTTCTGGATTAATTTTATGGGCAAAGGCTAAAGGATCACAGAGAAAGCACATTTTCAGTGTCGCTTTTTTAAGTTCTGGAAAATCTACTAAATCATTTGTAAGCTTATTGAGAGGAATTTTTTTAAGTTCTTCTAAAAATTTAGGAAATTTATTGTAAAAATCATTACATTGCTTCTTGGTTATTATACCGTCAGAAATGCAGTTACCTTTAAGAAAAAATTTTAGCATGCCATCCCAGTGAATTTCTTTCCA
>JAUWCR010000151.1 GCA_030609215.1 Actinomycetes bacterium
TAACATATATTAACAATTAATTTTAAAATAACTATAACAACTCTTTTTAATTAAACATCACAATTAATAATTAATTCTTAAAAATATTTTATTCTTATAAAATAACATATATACTCTTTATTAATTGTTTAATTTCTATTCTTATATAATACCTTTATAATTAATTGTTAATTCTTATTTAATTTAGTAATAATCAGTACAAATTATATTACAAACCAAGTAAACTTATTTTTTAAAATTCTTGTTATTATTTTAACTTATCCTATCAATTTAAGTCAATATAAATTAAATTTTATTATTACTTAGCAATTTTTTTAGACCTGTATATCTATTTTTAACAATATTTCTATTTATAGCTATCCCTATTGCCTTTTTACTGCCAATAACAATAGCAACTTCTTTTGCTCTTGTAATTGCAGTGTAGAGAAGATTTCTTTGCAATAACATATAATGAGAAGTTAGAACTGGAATTATTACACATTTAAATTCAGAGCCTTGAGATTTATGAATTGAAATAGCATAAGATAAACTTATCTCATCTAACTCGTTAAAATTATAACTAACATATTTTCTATCAAAGTCAACATTGATCTCCTTCGTTTCCAAATCAATTTTTTTTATAAAGCCTATATCTCCATTATAAATATCTTTATCATAATTATTCTTTAACTGCATAACTTTATCATTCAGTTTGTAACCAATATTATTATTAAAAATACCAAAACTGTTTGAGTTTATTTTATCCTGTATCTCTATATTTAAATTATTTACACCAACTATACCTTTATTTGTAGGAACCAAAACCTGTATATCTGAAAAGGGATTATAATTAAATCTCTCAGGAATTTTTTTTGATATTAAATTAATAATCATATTAACTACTTCTTTTGGTTCTACTTTTTCAATAAAAAAGAAATCATTATATTTTGGCTTGCTTATTATTGGGAATATCCCATCTCTTACTCTATGAGAATTATAAATTATTAGACTCTTGCCTTCCTGTCTATATATTTTCTTCAGTTCAACAACTGAGAATTTATCAGAATTTATCATATCTCCTAAAACATTCCCAGGTCCTACTGACGGAAGCTGATCATTATCACCTACAAAAATAATACTGGTATCATTTCTTACAGCTTTTAGAAAACTTTTTAAAAGCCTTACATCTATCATCGATGCTTCATCAATTATTATCACATCAGCAATTAGAGGATTATTTTCATTTTTGATAAATTTATTTACTTTTGGTTGATATTTTAAAAGCCTGTGTATAGTCTTTGCATCTTTACCAGTTGCTTCACTTAATCTTTTAGAAGCTCTGCCTGTGGGTGCGGCTAATATAACTCTGGTGTTCTCAATTTCAAAGAACTTTATAACAAAATTTAAAATAGTGCTTTTCCCTGTCCCCGGGCTTCCTGTTATTATTAACATGCTATTAGTTATTGATTGTTTGATTGCTTTAATTTGTATAAAATCAAGGCTCTTATTATTTTCTTTTGCTAGTCTTTTAATTATTTCAATAATTTCTTTACCACTATATTTACTTTTTATATTTTTTACTTTCTTATTCTCCTTAGCAATCTTTAAGAGTTTATTTGACACATATAGTTCCGCATCATAAATACTCTTTAGATATATTTTTTTTATATCATCATCTTCAATAAATATTTTATCCTCTTTTTTTAGATCTTCTAAAGCTTGCGTAATTTTTATCATATCAACTTCCATGAATCCTGAACACATTTCAGTAAAATCATCATATGGAAAATAACAATTTCCGTCACCTTCAATCTTGTTAAGTAGGTAAATAATTCCTGACTTAATCCTGAACATAGAGTCTCTTCCTATACCTGCTTTGCCTGCTATCCTGTCAGCTGTTTTAAATCCTATTCCTGGAATATCATTAATCAATCTATAAGGATTTTGTTTTATTACATTTACTACATTTTTATCGTAAAAATTATAAATTTTCATGGAATAGTTATTGCTAATACCATAAGACTGTAAGAAAATCATTACTTTTCTTATATCCTTGTGTTTATCCCATTCTTTCAAAATCATATTTACTCTTTTTTTCCCAAAGCCTTCAATTTTTATTAACTGATCAGGTTCATTATCTAATATTTTCAATGTATCCAGTTCAAATTTTGATACTATTTTATTTGCCATCACGGGTCCAATACCCTTTATTAAACCAGAACCTAAGTATTTTATTAATCCCTCGATGGTGGTTGGAACAAAAGTTTCAATACTCTCAATTTCAAATTGCTTCCCATATTTTTTATTTAAAACCCATTTTCCAATTACATCAATATTCTCTCCACATTTAAGTTCTACAGCGTTTCCAATTATTGTTATTAGATCATTACCAACTTTAGTTCTTAGTTTACCAATAACAAAATTACTTTCAGGATTTTTAAAGATAATTTTCTCTAAAACTCCTTTAATTTTTATAAATTGATTTTCGTTATTTTTTTTCATTAATAATTGAAATTATAGGCAAATAACAAGTTTTATCTTTTAACTGTAGCAAAACAGTAAATTTAAATTTATGGATTTAATGAATTTAGCAGTAATTTTTACTTTTAAAATCCTTTATAAATTTATCAATATCTTTAATGGAGAGTTCTATTTTTTTACCATCTTTTCTATATTCAATTTCAATTTTTTTACTATTTAAATACTTTTTACCAACAATTAATCTAAGAGGAATTCCTATTAATTCAGCATCTTTAAACTTCACTCCGACTCTTACATTTCTATCATCATACAGCACTTCTGTATTTGATTTTTTCAGGTCTTTATAAATCTTTTCACATATCACCTTTAGATATTCATCTTCTACATTTGTAATAATAAGATTTACCATGAAAGGCGCAATCGAAGGCGGCCATATTATTCCATTTTCGTCATGCATCTGTTCTAAAACTGCTGCTAATATTCTACTTATTCCAATTCCATAGCATCCCATCACAAATGGTTTTATCTTTCCTTTTTTATCTAAAAACATTGCATTTAATTTGGTGCTATATTTTTTACCCAACTTAAATATATGACCAACTTCAATGCCTTTTTCAAAACTTAATTTTTTACCACAATTTATGCATTTATCTCCAGTTGCTGGATATGTAAAATCTCCCCAGCAATTTATAGTAAAGTCTCTTGGATAATTAACATTGATTAAATGAAAGTTATTTTTATTTGCTCCAACAACAAAATTAATTTTCCCTTTTATAGAATTATCTGCATATATTTTTACAGATTTTTCAATTTTTACAGGTCCAAGGTAACCAATATTAAATCTATCAACAAGTTCTGGATCATCCGCCATTTCTATTTTTGTTTTTAAAAGTTTTTCCACTTTTCCGATATTTAATTCCTTTTCCCCGCTTAATAAAATTGCATATAATTTATTATCAATTGTTTTTATCAATATTGTTTTTACTATATTTTCAGGAGATATTTTTAAGAATTTTATTAATTTTTGAATACTCGTAATCCCTGGTGTTTTTACCTCCTTAATCTCTTTAATATTTTCAAGATCCTTATTACCTTTTGTAATTTTCCTTTTATCTGAAACAAACTCTGACATTTCATAATTAGATGCATAGCCGCAATTGGCGCAATAAACTATTTGTTCCTCTCCACTTTTTGCAAGAACCATAAATTCATTAGAAGATTTCCCACCCATTAGGCCTGAATCAGCTTTTACAACCTTATACTTAAGATTTATTTTCTCAAGTATTCTACAGTAAGTCTTGTACATCAACTTATATATTTTTTCTAAATCCTTGCTATTTTCTGAAAAACTATATGCATCTTTCATGATAAATTCTCTGGCCCTAAGTAATCCATACCTTGGTCTGATCTCATCCCTAAATTTTACCTGAATTTGATATAAATTTACTGGTAAATCTTTATATGATTTTATATCCAGGTAAGAAAGGTAGGTAATTAATTCTTCATGAGTTGGCCCCAAGCAAAAATCTCTATTATTTCTATCCTTT
>JAUWCR010000130.1 GCA_030609215.1 Actinomycetes bacterium
ACTTCTGCAACCTTAATACCCATCCAGCTTGCAAGTGCAGGAATATAACGATGCATTTCT
This sequence comes from Actinomycetes bacterium, assembly GCA_030609215.1. Lineage (GTDB taxonomy): Bacteria > Actinomycetota > Humimicrobiia > Humimicrobiales > Humimicrobiaceae > JADHVM01. The sequence continues at coordinate 61 of JAUWCR010000130.1, forward strand.
CCGTAAAGTTCTATATTTTGAATCACTTCTTTCTTGTATGCTTTAAGGGTACAGCCATAATCATGAAGGCGGACTCCAAACAGGATCGAGATTAGCTTGTTTGCTGCTCTTGAGGGGATTTTCCTGGATATTATCTTATCTTTTCTATTTTTTCTCCAACCGCTTACAATATCATAGCCTTCTTCCATCTTTTTTAAGATTTTTGGTATATCATCCGGGTCATTCTGCAAATCAGCATCAAGAGTTATTATTATATCACCCTTACAGTAATCAAATCCTGCCCGCATTGCCGGTGTCTGGCCAAAGTTCTTTCTAAATTTTATTATTTTAACGTTTTTATTTTTTTTGTTAATTTCTTTTAGTTTTTCATAGGTGGAATCTGTGCTCCCATCATCTACAAGGATCACTTCATAACTACTGTTTAACTTAGAGAGGACAGCACCGAGGCTTTTATATAGCAGATCTATATTTTCCTCTTCATTGTATATTGGAATTACAACTGATAAATCTATGTTATTTTTATTATTCATACAAATTTCCCTCAGTTCCTACCTGTTTGTACCAGGTGATAAATTTTTCAAGTCCAGCTTCAATTTGTGTTTGCGGCCTATATTTTAATATTTTTTTTGCTTTTCTGATATCCGCACAAGTTGTAAATACATCTCCTGGTTGAAAATCCATATATTTTAAGACTGCTTCCCTGTTAGTTATTTTTTCTATTAAATTAATTAACAAGCTTAGTTTAACAGGTTTTGAATTTCCAAGGTTAATAACTTCAAATCCTTTTACTTTATCCAGGTTTTCAGTAATTGTAAGAATTATATCATCTATATATGTATAATCTCTAGAAGATGTGCCGTTTCCATATATATCTATTGGCTTTTTTCCTAGTATGTTTTTAGTGAATTTACAAATTGCCATTTCAGGGCGCTGCCTGGGACCATAGACGGTAAAGAATCTATAGCAAAAAAAAGAAATGTTGTAAAGATGATGGTATGTGTAGCATATAAGTTCAGCTGCTTTTTTTGTAGCTGCATATGGTGAAATAGGGCAATCAACATTATCTTCTTCAGAAAAAGGTATTTTCCTGTTCCCACCATAAACTGATGATGAAGAGGCAAAAATAAATTTATCAACATTATAGTTCCTGCAGTTTTCCAGTAAATTTATTGTACCCTGAACATTTACTGCTTCGTAAAGTTCGGCATTGGAAAGTGATGGCCTTACTCCTGCTCTTGCAGCAAGATGTATAACTAGATCTATTTTGTGGTTTGAGAATAATTCATTTAGCTTTAATTTATTCAGTATGTCTTCTTTATATAGGGTAAAGTGTTTACTTGCCTTTATTCTTTCTAGATTTCTCTCCTTTATCCTGGGGTTATAGAAATCATTGAAATTATCTATGCAGATTATTTTATGGCCTGAGCTAATTAATTTTTCACATAGATGAGAACCAATAAATCCTGCTCCGCCTGTTACTAATATGTTCATATTATTAAAATATTACTAAAAGTGTTACCAAAAATTTTCTATGAATTTTACAAAATTGTTACTATTGTAAAATATTTATCAATTATAATAAAGAAGAGTTAATTATATAATAAGCAAGGAAAAGATTTTTCAAAAAGGTTTGATATTACACGATATTATAAATACTTGACTATTATAATTATCGGGTTAAAATAATAATCAATATAAATTAAACATAAAGCATAAAATTTATATCGGTATTAACTTTTTAAGTTAAATAGGTTTTTGGGAATGATTAAAAGAGATTTATACCATAAATTAAAAGAACACATATTAAAAAAAGAGATAACCTTTATAGCAGGACCAAGACAGGCTGGTAAAACTACTCTTATGCTGATGCTGAAGGATGAATTATTAAAAAAAGATAAAAGGGTTTTATATCTAAATCTTGATATTGAAATGGATAAACAGTTCTTCGGGACTCAACTTGATTTGTTGAAAAAAATTGAACTTGAAATCGGAAAACAAGGTTATGTTTTTATTGATGAAATACAAAGAAAGAATGACGCAGGTGTTTTCTTAAAAGGAATTTATGACCAGAATCTTGCCTATAAGTTTATTGTTTCAGGTTCCGGCAGTGTAGAGCTAAAAGAGAAAGTACATGAATCTTTAGCAGGAAGAAAAAGAGTTTTTGAACTTTCAATTGTTAGCTTTAAAGAATTTGTAAATTATAAAACGAATTATAAATATTGTGAAAATATTATTGATTTTTTTAAACTTGAAAAAGATAGAACCTTGAAGTTCCTGGAAGAATATATCTCTTATGGCGGTTATCCAAGAGTTGTTTTGGATGAGACTTTTAAAGAAAAGAATTCTACAATAAATGAAATTTTTCAAAGCTATCTGGAAAAAGATATTTATTATTTACTTAAAATAGAAAAGAGCGAAAACTTTATTAATTTAATTAGAGTACTTGCTTCCCAAATAGGAAAATTGGTCAATTATTCTGAGCTTTCAAATACAATTGGAATAAATATTTTGACATTAAAAAAATACATCTGGTATCTTGAGAAAACATTCATATTAAAAAAAGTATCTCCATTTTATAAAAATATGAGAAAGGAAATAACAAAAGCACCAATTTTTTACTTTTATGATTTGGGTATGAGGAATTTTATCTTGAATGTTTTTGGTAAATTAGACAGCATTCCAGATAAAGGTTTTCTGTTCCAGAATTATATTTTTAATATTCTTTCTGAAAGGTTAAAAGAAACCTCAACCACAATTAATTTCTGGCGAACACAGGATAAGGCTGAAGTTGATTTTGTTTTAAATTTTGGAAATAATTATATTCCGATTGAAGTTAAATATTCTTTAATTAAAAAACCAGTAGTACCAAGATCACTTTTAAGCTTTATTAAGAAGTACAATCCCCCGCAGGCATTTATTGTAAATTTAGGAAACAAAGATATTTTAAAAATAGGTAATACTGAAGTTATTTTTATGCCTTTTTACAGTTTATATGATATAGAGCTTTTAAAAATAGGATCCTGTTAAAATTCCCTTCTCCAATTTTTTTAATTGACAATTTAGCATATCCAAAAAAAATACTTTTATTTTTTTACCGATTATTGACTTTAAAATATTAATATGTATAATAGAGACTGAACAATTACGGTACTTAATTGTGCATTGCAGTATATGATAATGGTACTTAATTGTGGATATTATAATGCAATTAACCTAAAATAAAATGGAAGAATTATTATTTCAAAATCCCTGGTGGGAAAATAAAAAGAATATAGAAAATGATGTAAATATTAATAAGTTAAAGAAAAATAAATATATATATAAGCCTCAACTATTTAAACCTGCCGATCTAAGAAAAGATGCTGTTTATACCCTCAGAGGAGCAAGGCAAGTAGGCAAAACAACTTTGGTGAAATTAATAATAAAAGACTTACTCGGTAAAAATATTACTCCCAGATATATATTTTATTACTCGATGAATTTAGTAAAAAATGATAAGGAAATGTTTGAAATATTTGTATCCTGGTATCAGACAGTTAAAGAGAGCAGCAATAGAAAATATGTATTCTTTGATGAGGCAACTTTTGTAAAAGATTGGGAAAAATCCATAAAACATATTGTTGATATCTTTGGACTGAAGAATATGACTTTCATCTTAACAGGCTCTTCAGCCATTGATTTACGAAGAGGATCTGAACGTCTCCCTGGAAGAAGAGGAGTAGCTAACCCAGATAAAGTTTTGCTCCCACTTTCATTTAGAGAATTCTGCAACCTAACAGGCCTAAAGATTAATATTGATCTGGCAGATATCACAAATATTAATTTAATATCCAAAAAGTTACCTGAACTAAAAATCTATTTTAATGAACTCAGTTTATATTTAGATAAATACCTCATTTGCGGAGGCTTCTTAGAGCAAATTAATTCATATTATAAAAATAATTCAATAAGTAGGGAAACAGTTGAAAGGTATATTTCTGTTATCTTTAGCGAAATTGAAAAAATAAACAAATCCAGAGTAATTTCAAAAAATGTTTTCTTTGCTATTATGGATTCACTTAGCAGTACAATCAGCTGGAATAAGCTTGCAAAAAAATCTGGCAATATTTCTACAAATACTTTAATTGATTACATAATGGTTTTTTTAGATTCTTTTACCACTTATTATTTGGAACACTTTGATAAAAACAAACTTAGGGGAAACCCGGCAAAGGAGAAAAAATTATATTTTTTTGATCCTTTTTATTATTATATAATTTCAACAATAATAAATTTATCTTATGAAAAAATAAAAAAATCTACACTAATTGAAAGCCTTGTAGGCGCACAATTAATTAGAAGTTTTGAGCAAGATATTTATCAGGGATTTTCAAATATTGAAAAAATATTCTACTGGAAATCTGTAAAAGGTAAGGAGATAGATTTTATAATAAGTAAAGATAAAAAAAGTATTATACCTATAGAGGTCAAATACCAAAATATAATAAGTCCTATAGATTATATAACAATAAAAAAAGCTTTTAAAAAAGGTATAGTTGTTTCTAAAAATATATTCTTTTCTGAGAGAGATGTTGTTATTATCCCAGCCTGTTGTTTCCTGTATTTGATATAGAGTATTTTAAGTCACCAGATTAAGTCAATTTCCAAATGATAGACTTGGGAAATATAAACAAGGAATTTGTTTTTATTT